>DATGVY010000123.1:0-34148 GCA_035299845.1 Streptosporangiaceae bacterium | reverse complement strand
CGCGGCATGATCAGGATGCGGCGCGGGCGGATCATCTTCATCTCGTCGGTCGTCGGCATGCTCGGCTCGGGCGGCCAGGCCAACTACGCCGCGTCCAAGGCGGGCCTGATCGGGCTGGCCCGCTCGCTGGCCCGCGAGCTCGGCACGCGGAACATCACCGTGAACGTGGTCGCGCCCGGGTTCGTCGACACCGACATGACAACCGCGCTGGCGGGCGACAGGAAGGCCGCGATCCTGGCCAGCGTGCCGCTCGGGCGGTACGCCTCGGCCGGCGAGGTTGCCGCCGCGGTGGCGTTCCTCGCCTCCGACGACGCCGCTTACATCACCGGCGCGGTGCTGCCGGTGGACGGCGGTCTCGGCATGGGCCACTAGGCACGCAGCGGGCCGGACGGCACCGGGCAGACGGCAAGCGAAGGGAATCGCGATGGGAATCCTGGACGGCAAGCGGATCCTGGTGACGGGCGTGCTCACCGACTCCTCCATCGCGTTTCACGTGGCGAGGATCGCGCAGCAAGAGGGCGCCGTCGTCGTGCTCACCGGGTACGGGCGGCTCAGCCTGGTGGAGCGGATCGCCCGGCGGCTGCCAGATCCGCCGCCCGTGCTCGAGCTTGACGTGACCGACGCGGGCCAGCTCGCCTCGCTGGCCGAGCGCGTCTCGGAGCATGTGGACGGGCTGGACGGCGTCGTGCACGGCATCGGCAACGCGCCGCAGTCCGCGCTGGGCGGCAACTTCCTGCAGACGCCCTGGGCGGACGTGGCCATCGCGCTGCACGTGTCGACCTACTCACTCAAGGCGCTGGCCATGGCGGCGCTCCCGCTGATGGGCGCCGGGGGGGCGATCGTCGGCATGGACTTCGACGCGAGCCGCGCCTGGCCGGCCTACGACTGGATGGGCGTGGCCAAGGCGGGCCTCGAATCGTGCGCCCGCTACCTGGCCCGCTATCTAGGGCCGCGCGGGATCAGGGTGAACCTGATGGCCGCGGGCCCGCTGAAAACCATGGCCGCGCAGAGCATTCCCGGATTCGCGGCATTCGAGTCAATGTGGGGCGATCGGGCACCGCTGGGCTGGGATCTGGCTAACCATGAGCCGGCCGCCAAGGCCTGCGTGGCGCTGCTGTCCGACTGGTTTCCCGCGACCACCGGGGAGATAGTCCATGTCGACGGCGGCGTGCATGCTATCGGCGGCTGAGCTGCCATCACGGGCCTATTCCGGCATTCCGGCAGCCCGGTAGGACATCGATAACAACTTGTGACGTTTTCGCCCTGGGACCGGTATGCACCTCACTCTACGCTTCGGGCAACCCGTCCGCCGGCCAGGGCAGACCTCCCGATGCGGATGGATGCCGGGCGGCGGGCGACGAACAGAGAGGCGGCGAGCGATGACTCGACTGCACACAGCTTGGCGCGACAGCGGGATCCCGGCGAACCGGGCCTCCCGCGGGCGCCACGACAGCGAGGGGAAGCGATGAAATTCGCCCGTCCGGCAACAAAGTTCGCGGTGCTCGCGATTGCCGGAGTCACCGTTCTTGGCGCCTGCGGCAAGAGCAGCACCGGCGGCGGCGCCGCGGCGCCTCTCGGCCCGTCCGGCGCGTTCGGTTCCGTGCCGGCGCCAGCCGGCACGCCACATGCGGGCACGGTCACCGTTGCCGAGCCGCCGGGCGCCACCCCTAACTGGATCCTGCCGCTGGTCCCAGGGGCCAACAACTCCGTATACACGGTCTTCTCCTTCGACTACGAAATGTGGCGGCCGCTGTACTGGTTCGTCAACGGCGTCCAGCCCAAGGAGACGCCATCGATGAGCCTGGCCGCCGAGCCCAAGTGGAGCAACGGCGACAAGACCGTCACGATCACGATGAAGAGCAACTACAAGTGGTCCGACGGCAAGTCGCTCACCTCGCAGGACCTGCTCTTCGAGATCGACGAGATCAAGGCCGCGATCAAGGAGAGCCCGGCCAACTGGGCGGCCTACACCCCGAAGATCGGTTTCCCGGACGAGGTCGCCAGCGCGACCACGCCGAACTCGAGCACGCTCGTGCTCAACCTGAAGAAGGCGTACAACCCGAAGTGGTTCATCGAGGACCAGTTCGGCGCGCTGCAGCCCATGCCGGCCCACGCGTGGGCGAAGGCATCGGCGAACGGCAAGATCCTGGACTTCACCAACCCAGCGAACGCGACGAAGATCTACAACTTCCTCGCCGCCCAGTCCAAGTCGGTGGGGACCTACGCCACCAACCCGCTGTGGCAGGTTGTTGACGGGCCGTACCAGCTGACCTCGTTCAACAGCACGACGCAGGCTTTCACGATGAAGCCGAACCCCAGCTATGGCGGGCCGCACTCGGCCAAGTACCCGAGCCTGTCGGCGGTGCCCTTCACCTCCGACACCGCCGAGTACAACGCGGTCAAGGCGGGCAGCATCGATCAGGGGTACGTGCCGCTGTCCAACGTGCCGCAGATCAACTCCGTCAAGTCCGGCGGCTACAACGTCTTCGGCTACCCGGACTTCGGCTGGAGCTACGTCGCGTACAACTTCAAGGACACGACCGGCGACTTCAACCACATCATCGGCCAGCTCTACATCCGTCAGGCGATCGCGCACCTGCAGAACGAGACCGGCATCATCCATGCCTTCTTCAACGGCGCAGGCGGCGCGGCCTACGGGCCGGTCCCGTCGATCCCGGTGAGCCCGTTCACCCCGGCGAACGCGAAGACGGCGCCCTACCCGTTCAGCGTCAGCGCGGCGGTCTCGCTGCTGAAGGCGCACGGCTGGACCGTCACCCCGGGCGGCACCGACGTGTGCAAGAGCGCGGGCACCGGCGCGAGCCAGTGCGGCGCCGGCATCCCGGCCGGCACCAAGCTCGCGTTCAACCTGATCTACAACACCTCGCCAGCCATCATCGGCCAGCAGGTCACCGACCTCGCCTCGCAGGCGAAGAAGGCCGGGATCACGATCAACCTGTCGTCCGACAACTTCAACCACATGATCGCCACCTACAACGACCCGTCTTCGCCAAAGACGATCAACAAATGGGCGGCAGAGGACTTCGGCGGCTTCACCAACTCGACCTACCCGACCACGTTCGGCGTGTTCAACAGCACCGGGTCGAGCAACCTCGGCGGCTACGCTAACCCGCAGGCCGACACGCTGATCAACGCCTCGCTCACCAGCACCAACCCGGCCGCGGTGACGGCCGAGGCGTCGTTCCTCACGGCGCAGCAGGTGGGCCTGTTCCAGGCGAACCCGGATCTCGTCCTGGTGTGGAAGAAGACCCTGTCCGGGACGCCCGCGTCGTTCGAGACGCTGAGCCAGTACCAGCTCAACCCGGAGTTCTGGTACTTCAACAAGTAACCGCACTACCAGCCGGGACGGCCTGATCGTCGCCGGCGCAGCAGGCGCTGGACGCCCCTGTCCTCCGGTGGTACACACGGAGGACAGGGGCGCCGGTGCACGTGGCCAGGCGCGGGGCGCGGCGCAAGAAGGGTTCGGCCGGTGACTTCTTACCTGATCCGCCGCGCGGGCACGTCCCTCGCGGTCCTGCTCGGCATCTCCATCTTCATTTTCTTCATGCTGCACACCATCTATCCGTCGCCGGCCATCGATGTCCTTGGCTCGCGCGCGAACACCGCGCTGATCAGCGCGTGGAACCGGGACCACGGCTTCGACGACCCGGCCATCGTGCAGTACCTGCGCTACATGGGCCACCTGCTGCACGGGAACCTCGGCTACGCCTACAAGTACAACCAGAACGTCACCGCGCTCTTCCAGGAGCGCTGGGCGCGCAGCGCCTACCTCTCCGGCATGTCACTGCTGATCGCCGTGCTGATCGCGGTCCCGCTCGGCATCTTCCAGGCGGTCCGGCGCAACACGGTCGGCGACAACGTCGCGACCAGCCTTGCCTTTGTCACCTACGCCATGCCGGTCTTCTTCCTCGCCCTGATCCTCATCCAGGTGTTCGCCATCTCTTTCCCGATCTTCAACTTCGAGGCGAGCCAGTCCACCTCGGTGCTGACGGTCATGGGCGACTGGCATTCGATGACGCTGCCGATCCTGACGCTGAGCCTGATCACCATCGCCGGATTCTCCCGGTACATGCGGTCAAGCGCGATGGACACGCTGACGCAGGACTACATCAAGGCGGCCAGGGCCAAGGGACTGCCGGAGCGGCTGGTGCTCGCGCGCCACCTGGTGCGCAACGCCAGCCTGCCGCTGGTCACGCTGATCGGCCTGACCATCCCTGCGCTGCTCGCCGGGAACCTCATCACCGAGACTGTCTTCAATTACCAGGGCCTCGGCCTGCTGTTCTACAACGCGCTGAGCCAGGCGGACTACAACGTGCTGCTCGCCTATACCCTCATCGGCGCGGCGCTGACGGTGGTCGGCAACCTGCTCGCCGACGTCGCACTGACCATCGCGGACCCGCGCATCCGGCTGGCCTGACCGCCGTCACGGACCACAGGAGGCACCCATGGCACACATCGCGCCGTCGCTCCCGCCGCTCGACGTGACTCGTGCGCCCGAGGGCGGTGCCGTCGGCCCGGTGCAGACCGGCTGGCGGCTGGCCTTCCGGGAGTTCGCCAAGAACAGGCTGGCCGTCATCGGCCTGGCCATCCTGGCCTTCTATGTCCTGTTCTGCTTCGGCGGCCCGCTCTTTTACCACGCCAACCTGCTGAACACCGACCTGACCGCGGTCAACCTGCCGCCCGGGCCCGGCCATCCGCTCGGCACCGACCCCCTGGGCTTCGACGTGCTCGGCCAGCTGATGAAGGGCGGTCAGGCGTCACTGGAGGTCGGCTTCTTCGCGGCGGCCATCGGGATCGGGATCGGCGCGCTGTGGGGAGCGATCTCCGGGCTGCTCGGCGGGATCGCCGACTCGGTCATGATGCGTGTCGTCGACGTGTTCCTCTCGGTGCCGTTCCTGTTCGTCGTGCTGATCGTGGCCGTCAGGTACGGCGCCTCTGTGCTGTCCCTCAGCCTCATCATCGGCGGGTTCACCTGGCTGGTGCCTGCCCGGCTGGTCCGCGGCGAGGTGCTGACGCTCCGGGTCCGCGACTTCGTGTCGGCGGCGCGCGCCGCCGGATCCGGCCGGTGGCGGCTGATCAACCGGCACCTGATCCCGAACGCGCTCAGCGTGATCATCGTCAACGTCACGTTCAACGTCGCCGACGCGATCCTGGCCGTGGCCACCCTCGGGTTCCTCGGCTTCGGCCTGCACTACCCGATCGTCGACTGGGGCGACATGCTCTCCGGCGGGATCGCGTACCTGCAGGCCGGGTACTGGTGGCTGATCTATCCGGTTGGCGCGAGCATCATCCTCGTGGTGATGGCGTGCAACCTCATCGGCGACGCACTGCGCGACTCGCTGGACGTGCGGCTGCGCCGCCGCTGAGCCCGGCCGCCGATGCGCCGCGTGACCGGCATTTCACCCACTGAGCTGAGGAGTACCCGCGGATGGCCCCTGTCCTGGAGATCAACGACCTCTCCACGCACATCCAGCTGACCAAATCGGTCGTGCAGGCCGTCGGCAACGTCGACCTGCGCATCGAGCCGGGTGAGACGGTAGGGCTGGTCGGCGAGTCCGGCTGCGGCAAGTCAATGACCGGACTGTCGGTCATCGGCCTGCTGCCGCCCGGCGGGAAGATCGTCAACGGCTCGATCAAGCTGGACGGCAGGGAAATCGTCGGCCTGCCCAGGGAAGACCTGCAGCACATTCGCGGCAACGACATCGCCATGATCTTCCAGGATCCGCTTACCTCGCTCGACCCAACGAAAACCATCGGCTACCAGGTCGCTGAGCCGGTCCGGCTGCACCGCGGCGCGAGCAAGGCCGAGGCCATGGACCGGACGGCCGAGGTCCTGAGCCTGGTCGGGCTGCCTAAGCCGCGGGAGCGGCTCAGCGACTATCCGCACCAGCTGTCCGGCGGGCTGCGCCAGCGCGTCATGATCGCCATGGCGCTGAGCTGCGAGCCCAAGCTGCTGATCGCCGACGAGCCGACCACGGCGCTGGACGTCACCATCCAGGCGCAGATCCTGGCCCTGCTCGACGACCTTAAGTCACGGCTCGGCATGGCCATGCTGCTGATCACCCACGACATGGGCGTGATCGCGGGCCATGCCGACCGCATTCACGTCATGTACGCGGGCCGGATGGTGGAATCAACCGAGACCGGCCTGCTTTTCAGCCACATGCATCACCCCTACACTCAGGCGCTGCTCGCCTCGATCCCGCGGCTCAGCCAGGACGTCGCGCTGCGGCTGCTGAACATCCCCGGTATCCCGCCGGACCTGGCCAACCCGCCGGCCGGCTGCCGGTTCGCCCCGCGGTGCAGCCGTGCCACCGACAAGTGCCGCGTCGACGAGCCGCCGCTCACCGGCGAGACCGCCGAGCACCTGTTCTCCTGCTGGCATCCGGTGGACGGCCCGCTGCCGCTGAACGCGGAGAAGCAGGGCGGCCACGCCAGCCCGGCCGGGACGGTGACGGCAGTCGAGCGGCAGCCGGAAGCCAGCGACGGGGCCGCCAACGGGGCGCCGCTGCTCGAGGTACGCGACCTGGTCAAGGAATTCCCCATTACGTCCGGGGCGATCCTGCAGCGCAAGGTCGGCAGTGTCAAGGCGGTCTCCGGCGTCTCCTTCACCGTCAATGCCGGCGAGACATTCGGCCTGGTCGGCGAGTCCGGCTGCGGCAAGACCACGATCGGCCGGATGGTCGTGGCGCTGGAGCGGCCCAACTCGGGCGAGGTCAGCCTGCGCGGCCAGAACGTCCACAACCTGTCCGCGGGCGAGCTGCGCAAGAAGCGCCGCGACCTGCAGCTGATGTTCCAGGACCCGTACTCATCCCTGGACCCCCGGATGCGGGTGGGCGCGATTATCCGGGAACCTTTGTCGATCCAGCACATCGGCACCCGGCATGAGCAGCAGGAACGGGTCTTCGAGCTGCTGGATGAGGTCGGGCTGCCGCGTAATGCGGTCGAGCGTTACCCGCACGAGTTTTCCGGCGGGCAGCGGCAGCGGATCGGGCTCGCCCGCGCGCTGACCCTGAACCCGCGGGTAATCGTGGCCGACGAGCCGGTCAGCGCGCTCGACGTGTCGATCAGGGCGCAGGTGCTGAACCTGATGAAGCGGCTGCAGGCCGACCACGACCTGACCTTCATCGTCATCTCCCACGACCTCGCGGTGGTCAAGTACATGGCCAGCCGGATCGGCGTGATGTACCTGGGCAAGCTCGTCGAGCTCGGCTCGGGCGACGACATCTACCATCGTGCAGCGCACCCGTACACGGCCGGGCTGATCGCCACGATCCCGGTGCCCGAGCCGGTCGAGGCGCGGGCGACGGCCAAGGTCGGGATCAAGGGCGAGCTGCCGAGCCCGGTCAATCCGCCGTCCGGCTGCAGGTTCCGCACCCGGTGCCCGTTCGCCCAGGACCTCTGCGCGCAGGAGGAGCCGCAGCTGCGCTCATTCGGGCCCGGGCACGTGGCGGCCTGCCACTTCCCCTTGCAGTCCTACGCACCGGGCGCAGGCATCGCCGAGGCTGCCGACAGCCTGACGGCGTGACGGCAGGCGGAGGGCCGGAAGGTACCGGAAATGACCACTTACCTGATTCGCAGGGTGGGCACGTCGGTCGTCATCGTCGTCGGCATCTCGATCTTCATCTTCGCGATGCTGCACGCCATTTACCCGTCGCCGGCCATCGACGTGCTTGGCCCGCGGGCGGACACGGTCCTGATCAACGCGTTTAACCGCGAGCACGGCTACGACAATCCTGTCCTCGTGCAGTACCTGGATTACATGAAGAACCTGGTGCACGGCAATCTCGGCTATTCCTACAAGCTGAACCAGAGCGTCGTGCAGCTATTCCAGGAGAGGTGGGCGCGCAGCGCCTACCTGTCCGGCATGTCCCTGCTGCTGGCGATCCTGATCGCCATCCCGCTCGGCATCTACCAGGCAGTCAAGCGGAACACCATCGGGGACAACGCCGCGACCACCCTGGCCTTCGTGACCTATGCGATGCCCGACTTCTTCCTCTACCTGATCGCGATCCAGCTGCTCGCGCTGAGCTTCCCGGTCTTCAGCTTCGAGGCCAGCCAGTCCACCTCCGTCGTCGCGGTAGCGCTGGACTGGCACTCGATGACGCTGCCGATCGTGTGCCTGACGCTGCTGATCGTGGCCGGCTACTCCAGGTACATGCGGTCAAGCGCGATGGACGCCCTGGCGCAGGACTACATCAAGGCGGCCAGGGCCAAGGGACTGCCCGAGCGGCTGGTGCTGTCGCGGCACCTGCTGCGCAACGCCTGCCTGCCGATGGCCACCCTGATCGGCCTGTCCATCCCCGCCCTGCTCGCCGGGAACCTCATCGCCGAGTTCGTCTTCAACTATCAGGGCCTCGGTCTGCTGTTCTATAACAGCCTGAGCAACGAGGATTACCCGGTGCTGCTGGCCTACACGCTGGTCGGCGCGGTACTGACGGTGGCCGGAAACCTGCTCGCCGATGTCGCGCTGACCATCGCTGACCCCCGGATCCGGCTGGCCTGACGCCGTCTTGTGCGCCCGGCGGGCGCGACCGATACTTCGACTATGCGAAGGCAGCAGGGCCGGGCAGGCACGCCCCCGTCGCCGCTGCGCGCTTCTGACGCCGAGCGCGACCAGATCGTCGGTGAGCTACGCGAACGCTTCGCCGAGGGCCGGCTGAGCCAGGACAGCTTCGTGCGGCGGATGGACGCCGCGCTGCGCGCCAGGGAGCGCAGCCAGCTCACGGACCTGCTGGCAGACATGCCTGCCCCGCGCCGCCTGGCCGACGTCCTGACCCGGGCCATCGGCGGCGTCGCCAGGAGGGTGGCAGCGTGCTGGCAGGAAGCGGCCCGGCTGGCCACCGGGCGCTGGCCCGGCGCCGGCCGTCCGGCCGGGCGCTGGCCGGCACTGCTGTTCCCGGTCGGCCCCCAGCACTGGTTCACGATCGGCAGGGACGGCGGCTGCGACCTCGTCCTTGCCGATCTCAGCGTCTCCCGCCGCCACGCGCGGCTGGAGCGCGACGGCAGCGGCTGGCTGCTGACGGACCTGGGATCCACCAACGGCACCCGGCTGAACGGCTGGCTGGTGAGCTGCCCGGTCCCGGTGCGGGCCGGCGACCAGGTCAGCTTCGGCACGGTGAGCTTCCTGCTCACCGACCGCTCGTAACCTGGCCACCGGCCGGCGAGCCTGCGCGCAGCAGCGCCTCCTGCGGCTGGCCAGGGCCGGCCTTTCCGCGGCAGGCCCGGCCAGCCCTTAGAGTCATGGGGTGACCTTGGTTCTGCTGGTGCGGCACGGCCTGACGGCCACCACCGGAACGGTGCTGACCGGCCGGACTCCCGGCATCTGCCTGGACGACCGCGGCCGCGCCCAGGCCACTGCGCTGGCCCAGAGGGTCGCCCCCATCCCGCTGGACGCGGTCATCACCAGCCCGCTTGAGCGCTGCAGGCAGACCGCCGAGGCGCTGGCAGCGGCGCAGGCCGGCGGCCCCCCGGCCGTCACCGACGACGAGCGGCTCAGCGAGTGCAAGTACGGCGACTGGACGGGCAAGCCGCTCAAGGTACTGGCCAAGGATCCGCTCTGGCGCGTCGTCCAGGACCACCCGAGCGCCGTCACGTTTCCCGGCCCGGACGGGGAGTCGATGCTGGACATGCAGCACCGGGCGCTGTCCGCCGTGCGCGACTGGAACGATGCACTCGGCAAGGACGCGGCCTACGTCATCTGCTCGCACGGCGACGTGATCAAGGCAGTCATCGCCGATAGCCTTGGCCTGCATCTTGACCTGTGCCAGCGGATTCAGGTCGACCCGTGTTCGCTGACCGTGATCCGCTACACCCCGCTGCGCCCGTTCCTGATCCGGATGAACGATACCGGCGGCGGAGTCGCCGAGTTCACCCGCCGTCCGGCGGCGGACGCGCCGGAGGCCGGGGACGAGGCTGACGCGATGGTCGGTGGCGGGGCGGGAGGATAGGAGTCATGCCGGTCTATTCGTACGATCCGCCGGACAGGTTCGTTGCCGGGACGGTCGGCCAGCCTGGGATGCGAACCTTCTACCTGCAGGCAAGCGCTGGCGGCCGGGTGACGAGCGTCGCGCTGGAGAAGGTCCAGGTGAGCCTGCTGGCGGAGCGCCTGGACGAGCTTCTCGACGAGGTGCTGCGGCGCAGCGGCGGCCAGGCGGCGGTGCCCGCCGCGGCACCGGCCAGCCTCGCCGACGACGGCCCGCTCGACCTGCCGCTGCTTGAGGACTTCCGGGTCGGCGCGATCGCGCTGGCGTGGGACCGCGACGACGAGCGCGTTGTCATCGAGGCCCAGGAAGAGACCGAGTCACCGGTCGAGCCGCTGACCGACGACGTGCCGGAGGACGGCCCTGGGGTGCTCCGGGTGCGCATTACGGCCGGGATGGCCCGGGCGTTCTCCCAGCGGGCGATGCAGATCGTCAGCCAGGGGCGGCCGCCGTGCCCGCTCTGCGGGCTGCCGCTCGACACCGGCGGGCACATCTGCCCATGGCAGAATGGCCACCGGACCGGCAGTGCCTGACCGGCCGCCAGGCCGGCGAACCGGGCGCGGCCAGCGGGCCGGCCCGGCGCCAGGCCAGGAACCGGCAGTGCCTGACCGGCCGCCAGGCCGGCGTACCGGGCGCGGCCAGCGGGCCGGCCCGGCGCCAGGCCAGGAACCGGTGGGGCAGGACGCGGCCGAGACGGCGGCCATCGAGCTGCTCAGCCTGGGCACCATCGAGGTCGAGGGCAGGCTCGTCGTCGCATCCAACGCGACGCTCTACTGCACGGTCCGGCACGCCGGGCGCGAGGCAGCCTGCGTGTACAAGCCGGTGGCGGGGGAGCGCCCGCTGTGGGACTTCGCCGCAGGCTCGCTGGCGGGCCGGGAGGTGGCCGCCTACCGGGTATCCAGGGCAGCCGGCTTCGGGGTGGTGCCGCCGACCGTGTTTCGCGACGGCCCGTTCGGACCCGGCATGTGCCAGCTGTGGATCCACGCCGACGACTCGGTTGACGTCATCGCCCTCGCCCGGCGGACTGACCACCCGGAACTCCGCGACATGGCGGTCTTCGACGCGGTGGTCAACAACGCCGACCGCAAGATCGGCCATCTGCTGCCCACTCTCGACGGGCACCTCTACGGCTGCGACCACGGCGTCTGCTTCGGCGAGGAGTACAAGCTCAGGACGGTGCTGTGGCAGTGGCGCGGCCGCAGCCTGCCCGCCCGCTCCGTGGCGGCGCTACGACGGCTGGAGCAGTGCTTCGAGGCCGGGGATCTCGCCGCCGACCTGTCCGGCTGGCTCACCGCCGACGAGGTGGATGCGACCCGCCAGCGACTTGAGCTGCTGCTCAAGCACCGCGTGCACCCCTACCCGCCGGAGGACTGGCCCGCCGTTCCCTGGCCGCCCGTTTAGCCTCAAGTTACGTCGGCGTGTCGCCCGTAAATGAGTACTGACCTGCGGAGACTCCGCTGAGCCTGCCGTAGATGTAGCCAGAAGACATGCGGGCAGGGTCGATGTGATAGCTCTGTGCTGACCAGCAAGTTCATGTAGCCAGAACGCCGTCTCGCCCTCGGCAGCGTTTCACCAGGTCATGACGCAGATCTGTATACCCAGGCCAAGTAACTTCGGTTTAGCTGCCTGGCACCTCGCGAGCAGCCGCGGAATCGAATGCCAGTCACCCATCACCGTCAGCACCGAGGTGGACTGGTTCGCCTCGAAGTTGAAGATCGGGAAGGAGATGACGAATCAGCGGCCGCCGTGCTCACCCCGGTTCCCCCGGCGGCGCAGGTAGCGCTCGAACTCCCTGGCGATCGCGTCACCGCTCGCCTCCGGCAGGTCCGTCGCGTCCTTCGCCTCCTCCAGGGTCTTCACGTACTCGGCCACCTCGGTGTCCTGCTCGGCGAGCTCGTCCACCCCGCGCTCCCAGGCACGTGCCTCGTCGGGCAGGTCGGCGAGCGGCAGCGTGGCGTCCAGGATGTCCTCGACGCCGCGGAGCAGGGCCAGCGTGGCCTTGGGGCTGGGCGGCTGGGCCACGTAGTGCGGCACCGCGGCCCAGAGCGAGACCGACGGAAGGCCGGCTGCCGCGCATGCGTGCTGGAGAACGCCGACGATCCCGGTGGGCCCCTTATACTCGACCGGCTCCACGTGCAGTTCCTTGGCGAGCCTGGCATCGGAAGCGGCGGCCGTCACCGGAACGGGGCGGGTGTGCGGGGAATCCGCGAGCAGCGCGCCGAGCAGGATCACCAGCTCGACGCCGAGGTCGGTGAATGAGCTGACCAGCTCATCGCTGAACGCGCGCCAGCGCATGTTGGGCTCGATCCCGTGCACCAGGATCAGGTCCCTGCTGATGCCCTCGGGCCTGGCCAGCGAGAGCCGGGTGGTCGGCCAGACCAGCCGGTCCGTCCGGCCCTCGGAGACCTCAAGCACCGGGCGGGTCACCTGGAAGTCGTAGAAGTCCTCGGGGTCGATCGCGCCGATCGGGCTCGCCTGCCAGGCGACGCCGAGGTGATTGACCACCCCGCTGGCTGCCTCGCCAGCGTCATTCCAGCCCTCGAACGCGGCAATCAGCGCTGGCGAGGTGAGCTCGGCTGGTGAGGTGAGCTTGCCGATGCCGTCGAGCTCGATCTCCCCACCCCCTTCCTCGGGGCTTCCCGGCCAGGTCCGGCTCCCCCGGGCGGCGCCGGCCTTCCGGGCAGATGCGCTGTCTCGTCGTCCAGATTACGTGCTCGATCATGATCACAATGTCACGGCCCGGCATCCGGCGGCCGGCCGGCCGGCGGCACGGCGCGTGGCCGGCCGCGGCTCTTACAATGAGGTCACCATGCCGTCACCACAGCACCTGCCCGGATCACCGCGGGAAGCCGCCCCGTCAGCGCCGGACCAGCCGCGGACCGGAGCCGGCCGCACGGCGGCGCTGCGCGCCGCGCTCAGCGAGCGGATTGTCATCGCGGATGGCGCGATGGGATCCATGCTGCAGGGCAGCGATGCCACGCTCGACGACTTCGCCGGGCACGAGGGCTGCAACGAGATCCTGAATGTCACCCGCCCGGACATCGTCCGCGGCATCCATGACAGCTACCTCGCCGCGGGCGTCGACTGCATCAGCACCAACACCTTCGGCGCGAATCTGGGCAATCTCGGCGAATACGGGATCGAGGAAAGGATCGCCGAGCTCGCCGAGAGCGGCGCGAGGCTCGCCAGGCAGGCGGCCGACGAGGCTGCCAGCGGCGGCCGGCCGCGCTGGGTGCTCGGCTCGATGGGACCGGGCACGAAGCTGCCGACGCTCGGCCATGTCGCCTTCGCCCAGCTGCGCGACACCTACCAGCTCAATGCGGCCGGCCTGCTGCGCGGCGGCGCTGACGCGCTGATCGTCGAAACCTGCCAGGACCTGCTGCAGGCCAAGGCCGCGATCATCGGCGCCAGGCGGGCGATCGCCGCGGCGGGCGCAGATGTCCTGCTGATCGCCCAGGTGACCATCGAGACCACCGGCGCGATGCTGCTGGGCACGGAGATCGGCGCGGCGCTCACCGCGCTCGAGCCCCTCGGCATTGACCTGATCGGCCTCAACTGCGCGACCGGCCCCAGCGAGATGAGCGAGCACCTCCGCTACCTGGCGGCGCACGCCCGGATGCCGCTGTCCTGCATGCCGAATGCCGGGCTGCCCGAGCTGACCTCGGACGGCGCCTACTACCCGGTGACACCAGCCGAGCTCGCCGACGCGCACGAGGTCTTCGCAGGCGAGTTCGGGCTCGCGCTGGCCGGCGGCTGCTGCGGCACTACCCCCGAGCACCTGGCCGCCGTCGTCACCCGGCTCCGCGACCGGCCGCTGACCAGGCGGAAGCCGCGGCCCGAGGCGGGCGTCGCCTCGCTGTACCAGCACGTGCCGTTCCGGCAGGACACCGCCTTCCTGGCGATCGGCGAGCGGACCAACGCCAACGGGTCCCGGGCCTTCAGGGACGCCATGCTCGCCGGGCGCTACGACGACTGCGTCGAGATCGCCCGGGCGCAGACCAGGGACGGTGCGCACCTCCTGGACGTCTGCGTGGACTACGTCGGCCGGGACGGCGCTGATGACATGCGCGCGGTGGCCAGCAGGCTGGCCACCGCTGCGACGCTGCCGCTGGTGCTCGATTCCACCGAGCCCGCCGTGATCCGCGCCGGCCTTGAGCTGCTCGGCGGCCGCTCCGTGGTGAACTCAGTCAACTACGAGGACGGCGACGGCCCCGATTCCCGGATCGCTCGGGTGATGCCGCTGATCCGCGAGCATGGCGCGGCGGTCATCGCGCTCACCATTGACGAACGCGGCCAGGCCCGTACGGCGGAGTGGAAGATGGCCGTGGCCGCGCGGCTGATCGAGGACCTGACCGGCAACTGGGGGATGCGGCTGGGCGACATCATCGTGGACTGCCTGACGTTCCCGGTCTCCACCGGCCAGGAGGAGACCCGGCGGGACGCGGTTGAGACCATCAACGCCATCCGCGAGCTCAAGCGCCGTTACCCGGAGGTGCAGACGACGCTCGGCGTCTCCAACGTGTCGTTCGGCCTGAATCCGGCCGCGCGCGCCGTGCTGAACTCCGTGTTCCTGGCGGAGTGCGTGCGGGCCGGACTGGACTCCGCGATCGTGCATGCCTCCCGGATCATGCCGATAGCCCGGATACCGGAGGATCAGCTGCAGACCGCGCTTGACCTGGTCTACGACCGGCGCACTGCGGATTACGACCCGCTGGCCAGGCTGCTTGAGCTATTCGACGGGGTCGACGCCGCCGCGGTGAAGGCAACCAGGGCACAGGAGCTCGCCGGGCTGCCGCTCTGGGAGCGGCTGAAGCGGCGGATTATCGACGGCGAGCGGATCGGCCTGGAGACCGACCTGGATGAGGCACTCACCCGCAGGCCCGCCCTGGAGATCGTCAACGACGTCCTGCTCGACGGCATGAAGACGGTCGGCGACCTGTTCGGCTCCGGGCAGATGCAGCTGCCGTTCGTGCTCCAGTCCGCCGAGGTCATGAAGGCGGCGGTCGGCTATCTCGAGCCGCACATGGAGCGCTCGGGGGAGGACGGCAAGGGCCGGATCGTGCTCGCCACGGTCAAGGGCGACGTGCACGACATCGGCAAGAACCTGGTCGACATCATCCTGTCCAACAACGGGTACGACGTGGTCAACATCGGCATCAAGCAGCCGATCTCCGCCATCCTGGACGCTGCGACAGAAAACGACGCCGACGTCATCGGAATGTCCGGCCTGCTCGTGAAGTCCACGGTGGTGATGCGGGACAACCTGGCCGAGCTGAACTCGCGGCGGCTGGCGGGCCGCTGGCCGGTGCTGCTCGGCGGCGCGGCGCTGACCCGCGCCTACGTGGAGCAGGACCTGGCGGGCCTGTTCGACGGCGAGGTGCGGTACGCCCGCGATGCGTTCGAGGGCCTGCGGCTGATGGACGCCTTCATGGCGGTCAAGCGCGGCGAGGCCGGGGCACAGCTCCCGGCGCTGCGGGAGCGGCGGGTGCGCCCGGCTGCCTCCTCCGGCCGGGAGGCTGGCGAAGCTGCGGTCGGCGACCGGGCGGGGAACATCCGTTCCGATGTATCCGTGACAGTCCCCGTGCCCGGCCCGCCGTTCTGGGGCAGCCGGGTGGTCAAGGGCATCGCGCTCGCCGAGTACGCCGCGTTCCTTGACGAGCGGGCGCTGTTCCTCGGCCAGTGGGGGCTCAAGCCGGCCCGCGGCCGGGATGGCCCCTCGCATCAGGAACTGGCCGAGACCGAGGGCAGGCCACGGCTGCGGATGTGGCTGGAGCGGGCGCAGACCGAGGGCCTGCTGCAGGCCGCCGTCGTGCAGGGATACTTCCCCTGCGTCAGCGAGGGCAATGACCTGGTCGTGCTTGACGAGGGCGGCGCCGAGCGGGAACGGTTCCGCTTCCCGCGGCAGCGCAGGGACCGCCGGCTGTGCCTGGCCGACTTCTTCCGCCCGCGGGAGTCGGGCGAGACCGACGTCGTCGCCCTCCAGCTGGTGACGGTCGGACCGAAGATCAGCGAGGCCACCGCCGAGCTGTTCGCCAAGAATGCCTACCGCGACTACCTGGAGCTGCACGGCCTGTCGGTGCAGCTGGCCGAGGCGCTGGCCGAGTACTGGCACGTGCGGGTGCGCGGCGCGCTCGGGATCGGCGGCGCCGACCCGGCCGAGCTCGACGGCATACTCAAGGTCGGCTACCAGGGCTGCCGTTACTCGTTCGGCTACCCCGCCTGCCCGGACCTGGAGGACAGAGCCAAGGTGATGCGGCTGCTGGCGCCGGGCCGGATCGGAGTGACGCTATCCGAGGAGTTCCAGCTTGCGCCGGAGCAGTCAACCGATGCCGTCATCGCGCACCATCCGGAGGCCAAGTACTTCAGTACCTGATTCCCGTCTCCTCCCGCGGCCGGTAGGGTCCATGCCCATGCCCACCGCGCCCGCGCCCCCCGCAAGGAGGGCGCTGCAAGCCATCCTGTTCGACATGGACGGGCTGCTCATCGACTCCGAGCCGCTCTGGTTCGAGGTCGAGAGCGAGGTCATGGCGCATCTCGGCGGCCGGTGGAGCGCCGCCGACCAGCAGGAGCTCGTCGGCGGCTCGCTGGAGCGCAGTGTGGACTACCTGCTTGGCCGGGCCACTAAGGCGGCGTCGCGAGACGAGGTCGGGAAGTGGCTCGTGGACGGGCTGACGGCGCTGCTGCGCGAGCGCGGCGTACTGGTGCTGCCGGGGGCACGAGAACTGCTCGCCGAGGTGACCGACGCCGGGATGCCCAATGCCCTGGTCACTTCCTCGGAACGGCAGATCATGGAGGCTGTGATCCCGAAGATAGGGATGAACTTCGGCGCGACCGTGTGCGCGGAGGACGTCCGCGAGAGCAAGCCAGCCCCCGAGCCCTACCTGCTCGCCGCCGAACTGCTGGGCGTGCGGCCGGACTGCTGCGTTGCCCTGGAGGACTCGCCCAACGGCGTCGCCTCCGCTGAGGCGGCTGGCTGCCTGGTCGTCGCGGTGCCGAGCCTGCTCCCGATTCCCACCCGGCCCGGCAGGGTGGTGGCCTCCTCACTGAGCCAGATCGACCTCGCGATGCTGCGCGGCATGCTCGGCGGCGGGTAGCGCGGCGGCGGCCAGCTCGGCGGCGGCCAGCGCGCGGGCAGCGCGGCGCGGGCAGCGCGGCGCGGGTAGCGCGGCGGCGGCCAGCGCGGCGGCAGGCGGCGCGGCGGCGGCATGCCCGGCGGCGGGCAGCGCGGCGGCGGCCAGCGCGGCGGCAGGCAGCGCGGCGGCGGGCAGCGCGGCGGCAGGCGGCGCGGCGGCAGGCGGCGCGGCGGCGGCCAGCGCGGCGGCGGGCTGCTCGGCGGCGGGAAGCGCTACCCGCGCGCCGCGCAGGCATGCGGTCGGCGAGGCCGCCCTGGTGTGCGACGATGAAGGGGACCTACGCCATTGGCCGTGCCCCTGGCGGCGCGGCCCTGAGGGAGGCGCGGCTCATGTCGGTGCTGGACTTCCTGATCTGCGGCGGCCTGACTGCGGCCGGGCTCGTCCTCAGTTACTTCCGGTTGCGCCGTCGCGGGGTGCGGTCCGGCATCCGGCTCGGCGCATGGTCGCTGCTGCCACTGGCCGCCTATCTCACCGGAACGGTCACGCTGATCACCCGGATCAGCTCGGCCGTGGCCGGATTCGCCGGGTCATTCGTGTTCTCGCCGAAGACCTGGTTCGGCGTGGTGCTGGCGGGCATGGCCGCGGCGGTGCTGGTGGCATCGGGCGGGATCCCGCTGCCAGGCCGGCGCCGGGGCAGGAAGGCCAACGCGGTGCAGGCAGGCGCGCAAGGTGCCACCGGAGCGGGCGGGCGGGCTCAGATCGAGAAGGGAACGGGAAAGATCGCGAAGCCGGGCAAGCGCGGCGCCCCGGCCGCGGCGGACGATGATCTCGGGGACGTCGAGGAGATCCTGCGCCGCCGCGGCATCCGCTAGCTGGACCGGGCTCAGGCGTTCTCCCGCACGAACGTGCCTCGATGATCGGCATGATGTGCTCCGCAACCCGGCAACTTCCATGATCACGTATCTCGATGATCGGCGAGATGTGCTCCGCAACCCGGCAACTTCCATGATCACGGAAATTCGGAGGGCCTCTAGCACCACTTAATTTCCGTGATCATCAAATCCCGGTCGGCCGGTCAGGACAACCTGGTCAGGCTGGCCCGGGGAGCGTTCCGGCCGCCGCCACGGAGGGCACCGGAACCATGCCGGGGTCCGGCAGCGGCGGCGGGGTGCCGCCGAACGCCGGGCAGATCGCCTTGTGCGCGCACCAGTCGCAGAGCCTGCCTGGCCGCGGGCGCCAGTCTCCGCCGTCCCTGGCCCGCTCGATCGCCCGCCACAGGGCATTGATCTTGCGCTCGGTCGCGAGCAGGTCAGCCTCGTCGGGCGCATACCGGACGATCTCACCGCTGCCCAGGTAGATGAGCTGCAGCAACTGTGGCACGCGGCGCTGGCTCCGCCACAGCACGAGTGCGTAGAACTTCATCTGGAATAGCGCGCGCGCTTCGTATTCCTCCCGCGGCGCGGTACCCGTCTTGTAGTCAACGATCCTCACCTCGCCGCCGGGCGAGACGTCGAGCCGGTCGATGTAGCCGCGCAGCAGCAGGCCGGACTCGAGCACCGCCTCGACATGAAGCTCGCGGTGGGCAGGCTCGAGACGGCGCGGGTCCTCCAGGGTGAAATAGCGATCGAGCATCGCCGCTGCCTCAGCCAGCCAGACGTCCCTGAGCTCATCCGCCTCGAAGAGCCCGGCGAGCTCGGGCGCCGCCTCCGTCAGCCTCGCCCACTCTGGCCCCAGGAGTGCGCGGGCCGCCTGCGGGGTGCGGGCCGCGGCCGGATGGTCGAACAGCCGCTCAAGCACCGCGTGCACGAGGGTCCCGCGCGCCGCAGCGGGGCTGGGCGGCTCCGGCAGCCGGTCTATCACGCGGAACCGGTAGAGCAGCGGGCAGGTGAGGAAGTCACCAGCCCGCGACGGCGACAGTGACCTCGGCCTGATCGAGTCTTCCAGCCCGGGGGAGGCCGCCCCGGCTTCCGGCGCCGCCCCGGCGGCAGGGACAGTCTCCGCGGCGCCAGCGGCCCGCGGCACTGGGACCGCCTGATCGGCACCCGCGGCCTGCGGCACCGGGCCAGCCTGATCGGCACCCGCGGCCTCCGGCACCGGGCCCGGTTGAGTTACTGCGCTGCGATCGCTCACTCCACGGAGACTAGGGGACCATGCCGACAGTTGCCGGTATTTGCCCGCTCCCGCGATGTCCTCGCCAAAACGGGCCAGGCCGCGCGGTGTCACACGGTCCCGGCTCGCCGCGGGCGTCACGCGCTCCCGGCTTCGCCGCGCAGCACGTAGCATCAGTGCTGTGACAGGCATAGTTCCGGGCGGGCAGGCACCGCATGACCAGTCGCCCGGCAGCATGCCGCAGGGGAATGCCGCGCCCGGCAGCACGCCGCCCGAAAATGGCCCGCCCGGCAGCACGCCGCAGGCTGGCCCGCCTCGGCGGGATCCGGAGGCGGCGCCCGTAGGGCACGCCGGCGCCCGGCGGCAAGCACCCGGAATAGTCATCGGGCGGCCGCTGGGCATCCCTGTCTATGTCTCGCCGTACTGGTTCCTGATCGCGGCACTCTTCGTGACCTTCTACGCGAACAGCCTCAAGGGCTCCGTGCACGGGTCCGCCACGCGATATGTGGTGGCTGCCGCGTTTGTCATCCTGCTCTACCTGTCCGTGCTCATCCACGAACTGAGCCACTGCGTAGTGGCGCGGGCATTCAGCCTGCCGGTGCGGCGCATCCTGCTGTACCCGCTCGGCGGCTTCTCCGAGATTGACCAGGAGCCCCAGACTCCGGCCAGGGAATTCCTGGTATCCGGGGCGGGGCCGCTGCTCTCGCTCGTCCTCGCGGCCCTCGGGTACGGGGCCATCGTCGCCTTCGGCCCTGCTGGCATTCCCCGGATCCTGATCGACCAGCTGATCCTGGCGAACGTCCTGGTCGGGATCTTTAACCTGCTGCCCGGTCTGCCCCTGGACGGCGGCCGGATGCTGCGCGCCGGCGTGTGGAAGATCACCGGCAAGCCCGGAACAGGCACCATCGCGGCCGCCTGGGCCGGGCGCGTGCTCGCCGTGGCGCTGCTGGCAGTGCCATTCGCGTTTATCCTCAGGAACGGCAACAGCAACGGCACCAACGTGGCGAACGTGCTCTGGCTGGGCGTCATCGCCGCGTTCATATGGGTGGGCGCTGGCCAGTCAATTCGCGTTACCAGGGTCCGCGAGCGGCTCCCCGGGCTGCAGGCCCGGCGGCTTGCCCGGCGGGCGATTCCCATTCCGGCGAGCCTGCCACTGGCGGAGGCGATCAGGCGCGCGGACGCCGCGCAGGCCCGTGCGCTGGTCATCGTGGACCACCAGGACACGCCGATCGCGATCGTCAACGAGACCGCCGTGATCGCGACCCCGGAGCAGCGCAGGCCATGGATCGAGGCCGGCTCGCTGGCCCGGACGCTCGATCCCAGCCTGGTCCTGCCCGCGGATCTGTCGGGGATGGAGCTGATCGAGGCGGTGCGCCGGGCCCCAGCCAGCGAGTACCTGCTGGTCGAGCCGTCCGGCCAGGTGTTCGGCGTGCTCGCGACCAGCGACCTCGACCACGCCTTCGCCGGAACCTGAGGTACCGCTAGCCTTGCGGGCGTGATCCGACCGCGCCGAGGACCCCTCATGCCCGGTGAGCAGGTTCAGCTCACCGACCCGAAGGGCCGCAGTCACCTGGTCTCGCTCCAGCCCGGGCGGTCCTTCCACACTCACCAGGGCTCGCTGGCCCACGACGATCTGATCGGCGGCCAGGACGGCAGCGTGGTCACCTCATCCGGCGGAACCGCCTACGTCGCATTGCGCCCGCTGCTCGCCGACTTCACGCTGTCCATGCGGCGCGGCGCGGCGGTCGTCTACCCGAAGGATGCTGCCCAGATCCTGGCGATGGCCGATATTTTCCCTGGCGCCCGGGTGCTTGAGGCCGGGGCCGGCAGCGGAGCCCTGTCCTGCTGGCTGCTCCGCGCGATCGGCGAGACCGGCCTGCTGGCCTCGTACGAGCGGCGGCCCGACTTCGCGGCGATAGCACGCGGCAACGTCGAGCGGTACTTCGGCGTGCCGCATCCGGCATGGCGGCTGGTAATCGGCGAGCTGCCAGCGGAAAAGCCGGCCGCGGTTCCCGTGCCAACGCCGGCGGACGTTTCCGCGGAAACGCCGGCGGACCTCCCGGCGGACCTCCTGGCGGACGTTTCCGCGGAAACGCCGGCGGGGCCGGAGGTCCCCGGCGACGGACGGTTCGACCGGGTCGTGCTCGACATGCTCGCACCGTGGGAGTACGCGCTGACCGCTGCCCTGTCACTGGCCGGCGGCGGCCTGGTCTGCTGTTACGTGGCGTCGACCACGCAGTTGTCGCGCACCGTGGAGGCGCTGCGCGAGCAGGGCAGCTTCGCCGAGCCTGCCGCGTCGGAGTCGCTGGTGCGCGGCTGGCATGTCGACGGGCTTGCCGTTCGCCCCGACCATCGGATGGTCGGGCACACCGGCTTCCTGGTGACCGCGCGGCGGCTCGCGGACGGCGTCGCCCCGCCGCCACGACGGCGCCGGCCTGCCAAGGGAGCGCGCGACAGCGCGGCGTGGCGGGACGCCGGCGGCCACGCCGCCAGCGCGGTCCGATGACCGATTTGCCGCCTGGCCGTTCCCTGATCGTGACGGGAGAATGCGGAGTCGGGGCCACGCGCAAGGTTACGGGAGCACCCCGGATAGGTAGGGTCTAGGTAAGTCAGCTCTCGGAAGGGGTGAGGGGCATGGCCGCCCGTGATGACGGCGCTCGCGCCGGACGACACGACGATGAGGTCAAGGTGCTGACCACGCAGATCTCCTTCCTCGAAGAGGAAATCGCTGCGCTGCGGCGCAGGCTCGCGGATTCGCCCGTGCAAGCGCGGCTGCTCGAGGAGCGGCTACGCGAGGCCGAGACCAGCCTGGCCAGCGTGACCGGGCAGAATGACCGCCTGGCCAGCACCTTGCGCGAGGCCAGGGACCAGATCGTCGCGCTCAAGGAAGAAGTCGACAGGCTCGCCCAGCCGCCGTCGGGATTCGGCGTCTTCCTCAATGCCTGCGAGGACGGCACCGCCGACGTGTTCACCGGCGGCCGGAAGATGCGGGTGAGCGTAAGCCCAGGGATCGAGCTCGATGAGCTGAAGCCCGGCCAGGAGGTCGTGCTCAACGAGGCGCTGAACGTGGTGATCGCCCAGGGTTACGAGACGATCGGCGAGGTCGTCATGCTCAAGGAGATCCTTGAGGACGGGGACCGGGCGCTGGTCATCTCGCATGCCGATGAGGAGCGGGTCGCCAGGCTGGCCGAGCCGCTCCGCGAGGCTACCCTCCGGGCGGGCGATTCGCTGCTGCTTGAGCCGCGTTCCGGCTATGTCTATGAGCGCATCCCCAAGGCCGAGGTCGAGGAGCTCATCCTTGAGGAAGTGCCGGATATCACTTACTCGGCCATCGGCGGGCTCGGCGCGCAAATTGAGCAGATCAGGGACGCGATCGAGCTGCCGTACCTGCATGCGGACCTGTTCCGGGAGCATCAGCTGCGGCCGCCGAAGGGCGTGCTGCTCTACGGCCCGCCGGGCTGCGGCAAGACGCTCATCGCCAAGGCCGTGGCGAACTCGCTCGCCAAGCAGGTCGCGGCGCGGACGGCCGAACTGGCCAGTCGCAATGGCGCGGCCGGCGGCGCAGGCGCGGGGGCGCAGACGAAGGAGGGCAAGAGCTTCTTCCTCAATATCAAGGGCCCCGAGCTGCTGAACAAGTACGTCGGCGAGACCGAGCGGCACATCAGGCTGGTCTTCCAGCGAGCCAGGGAGAAGGCCAGCGAGGGCATGCCCGTCATCGTCTTCTTCGACGAGATGGACTCCATCTTCCGCACCCGCGGCTCGGGGGTCTCCAGCGACGTCGAGAACACGATCGTCCCGCAGCTGCTCAGCGAGATCGACGGCGTCGAGGGCCTGGAAAACGTCATCGTGATCGGCGCGTCGAACCGCGAGGACATGATCGACCCGGCCATCTTGCGGCCGGGACGGCTGGACGTCAAGATCAAGATCGAGCGGCCGGATGCCGAGGCGGCCAGGGACATCTTCTCCAAGTACGTAGTTCCCAGCCTGCCGCTGCACCACGATGACATGGCCGAGCACGGCGGATCAGCCGCGGCGACGGTGGGCGAGATGATCCAGCGGGTCGTCGAGCGCATGTACAGCGAGACCGAGGAAAACCGGTTCCTCGAGGTGACCTACGCCAACGGTGACAAGGAGGTCCTTTACTTCAAGGACTTCAACTCCGGCGCGATGATCCAGAACATCGTGGACCGCGCGAAGAAGATGGCGATCAAGGAGTTCCTCGACACCAGGCAGAAGGGCCTGCGAGTCGCGCACCTGCTGACTGCCTGCATCGACGAGTTCAAGGAGAACGAGGACCTGCCGAACACCACCAACCCGGACGACTGGGCGCGGATCTCCGGCAAGAAGGGCGAGCGGATCGTCTACATCAGGACGCTGGTCTCCGGCAAGCAGGGCACCGAGGCGGGCCGGTCCATCGACACGGTGGCGAATACCGGCCAGTACCTGTAAGCACGCCTGGTCGCGCGAGCACATCCGGGCCGCCCCTCCCCGCCGCGCGTCGTCCCGCGCCAGGCCCGGGCGGCACTAGTCTTTGTTGCATGAGCGTGCGGCGGGTTATGGGCACGGAGACCGAGTACGGCATTGCCGTGCCCGGCCAGCCGGGCGCGAACGCGATGGTCACATCGTCCCAGATCGTCAATGCCTACCAGGCGGCGACCTCAGCCCGGGCCCGGCGCGCACGCTGGGACTTCGAGGAGGAGAACCCGCTGCGCGACGCCCGCGGTTTTGACCTCGCCCGCGAGGCGGCCGACTCCGCGCAGCTCACCGACGAGGACCTCGGCCTGGCCAACGTCATCCTGACCAACGGAGCGCGGCTGTACGTGGATCACGCGCATCCGGAGTACTCGGCACCCGAGTGCACCAACCCGCTGGCCGCCGTGACCTGGGACAAGGCCGGCGAGCGCGTGATGGCGGAGGCCGCGGCGCAGGCCGCGGCAATACCGGCCAATGCGCCCATCCAGCTCTACAAGAACAACACCGACAATAAGGGCGCATCCTACGGATGCCATGAGAACTACCTGATGAACCGGGCAACGCCGTTTGCCGATATCGTCCGCCATCTCACCCCGTTCTTCGTATCCCGGCAGGTCGTCTGCGGTGCCGGGCGCGTCGGCCGCGGCGCTGACGGCCGGGACGAGGGCTTCCAGATCAGCCAGCGCGCCGACTTCTTCGAGGTGGAGGTCGGGCTTGAGACCACGCTGAAGCGGCCGATCATCAACACCAGGGACGAGCCGCACGCCGACCCGGAGAAGTACCGCCGGCTGCACGTGATCATCGGCGACGCGAACATGAGCGAGGTCTCGACCTACCTCAAGCTCGGTACCACGGCCCTGGTGCTCGCGATGATAGAGGACCGGTTCCTTGGCGCGGACCTTGGCCTGGACGCCCCGGTCGCCGAGCTTCGCACGGTGTCGCATGATCCCTCCTGCCGCCACCTGGTGGCCCTGCGCGACGGCCGCAGGATGACCGCTATCCAGCTGCAGATGGAGTACCTCGAACTGGCCAGGAAGTACACCGAGGACAGGTACGGCGCTGACGTGGATGACATGACGGCCGACGTGCTTGACCGCTGGGAGTCGGTGCTGACCAGGCTGGCCGAGGACCCCATGCTGACCTCCAGGGAACTCGACTGGACGGCCAAGCTGGAGGTGCTCAACGGCTACCGGGCCAGAGACGGCCTGGGCTGGGATCATCCCCGCCTGCAGCTCGTCGACCTGCAGTACTCCGATGTCCGGGCGGAGCGCGGCCTCTATAACCGGCTCGCCGCGATGGGCAGGATGGTCCGCCTGGTCACCGACGAGCAGGTGACCAGGGCGATCTCTTACCCGCCGGAGGACACCAGGGCCTACTTCCGCGGCCGGTGCCTGCGTAAATACCCGGAAGCCGTCGCAGCCGCGTCGTGGGACTCGGTCATCTTCGACATCCCGGGCCGCGAGTCATTGCAGCGGGTCCCGACCCTCGAGCCGCTGCGCGGAACTCGCGCGCACGTTGGCGACCTGCTCGATCGCTGCGAGACCGCCAGTGAGCTTGTGGCCGCGCTGACCGGCCGGGACTGAGCAGGCTGGCAGCCACGGAGGGACGGGCCGGACGGGCCGGACGACATGTTCCGGATCCATACCGATAGCGGGCGGCAGGATTGCACCGCCTGCCCGGTGGCGAAGATAGCGTTGAGGCTGCGGGCACGACCCGCGGAGCACGGAGGTTCGACATGGCGACAAAGGACACCGGCGGCCAGCGACAGGCTCCCCGGCGCACCGAGGAGGAGCCGGACGCCGCGCCACAGGATACCGACGAGGTCAGGGAGCGGCAGGACAAGCTCACTGACGACGTTGATGCGATCCTCGACGAGATCGACGAGGTACTTGAGGAGAACGCCGAGGAGTTCGTCCGGTCGTACGTGCAGAAGGGCGGCGAGTGACGCCAGGCCCGGCCGGCCGCCCGGATTTCGCTGTAGTCATACCGCCGGCGGCGCCGGCCCTGCTGCCGCCACCACGGCGTACGCAGTAGGGTCTGGTCCAGATACGACCCGCACAACCGGAAGGATCCGCGTGATCCCTGATTCCCCCGAAAGGCGGTTCCCGGCCGCGTACCTGAGCGCGGGAACCTCATCGTTCACCGACTTTCTCGCCGCGGCCGCGCCCGGGCTGCTGCCGGGAGCCGGCGAGTCACGCGGGCCAGCGTCCGGCGCACTGGCAGCGGGGCTGCCGCACGGGACGACGATCGTCGCAGCCTCGTTCGCCGACGGCGTAGTCATGGCGGGTGACCGCCGGGCAACGGCCGGCAACATGATCTCGCAGCGCGACATCGAGAAGGTGTTCCGCAGCGACGAGTTCTCCTGCGTCGCGATCGCCGGCGTCGCCGGTATCGGGGTCGACCTGGTCCGGCTGTTCCAGGTCGAGCTGGAGCACTACGAGAAGCTGGAAGGCCGGGCGCTATCGCTGGAGGGCAAGGCCAACAGGCTCGCCAGCATGGTCAGGGGCAACATTGGCGGCGCCATGCAGGGACTGGTGGTAGTGCCATTGTTCGCCGGTTTCGACGAGGAAACGGCGACCGGCCGGATCTACAGCTACGACGCGCTCGGCGGCCGCTACGAGGAGCACCGGTTCCATGCCATCGGATCCGGCTCGGTCTTCGCCCGCGGCTCCCTGAAGAAGCTGTACTCGGACGGCCTGTCCGCCGCCGACGCGATACTCGCCTGCATGCAGGCCCTCTATGATGCGGCCGATGAAGACTCGGCCACGGGCGGGCCGGACATGACCCGCCGCATCTTCCCGGTGGTCGCGACGGTGACGGCCGATGGCTTCCGGCGCCTTACCGATGCCGAGGCCGGGGAGTACGCCGACACGGTCGTCCGGGACCGGATGACTGCGCCGGACGGGCCGCGCGCAGCATTGCATCAGGCCACGCCGCCGAACGGCTAGCACTCCGGCGCTGTCGCTAGCCGCTAGCCCGGATTGGCGGACAGGCCGTCACCAGCCAGGTCGGCCCAGAAGAGTAAGGGAAGAGCCAGCAGTGTCCATGCCGTTCTACGTGTCGCCCGAGCAGGCGATGAAGGACAAGGCGGACTATGCCCGCAAGGGCATCGCGCGCGGTCGCAGCGGGGTGGTGCTGCAGTATGCGGGCGGCATCCTGTTCGTCGCGCCGAACCCCTCCCGGGCGCTGCACAAGATCAGCGAGATCTACGACCGGATCGCGTTCGCCGCGGTCGGCAGGTACAACGAGTTCGAGAACCTGCGCAAGGCCGGCGTCCGCTACGCGGACATGACCGGCTTCCAGTACGACCGGCAGGATGTCACCGCGCGCGGCCTGGCCAACTGGTATGCCCAGATTCTCGGGACGATCTTCACGGAGAGCAATAAGCCGTTCGAGGTCGAGATCGTGGTAGCCGAGGTGGGCGACGGGCCGGACTCCGACCAGATCTACCGGATCCCGTTTGACGGCTCGGTCGTTGACGAGCACGGCTTCGTCGCGATGGGCGGCCAGGCCGACCAGGTCGCCGCGGTCCTGAAGGACAACTATGCAGACAGCATGCCGCTGGCCGACGCGCTGGCGGCCGCCATTGCCGCGCTATCCGGCCAGGCCAATGGCGAGCGGCCGGAGATCACGGCCGGCCAGCTGGAGGTGGCCGTGCTGGACCGCGAGCGTGCGCACCGGAAGTTCCGGCGGCTGACCGGCGCCCGGCTGGAGGCCCTGCTCGCCGAGAAGCGCCCGGCCAAGGGCGGCCCTGCTGCCTCGTCGCAGGCCGGAGCCGAGCCGGCCACCGCCAAGCCCGATGACGCCGGTCAGCCCGAGGACGCCGGTCAGCCGGCGGCCACCGCCAAGCCCGATGGCGCCGGTCAGCCCGAGGACGCTGCCAAGCCCGAAGACGCCGGTCAGCCGGCGGCCACCGCCAAGCCCGATGGCGCCGGCCAGCCCGAGGACGCTGCCAAGCCCGAAGACGCCAGTCAGCCGGACGTGGCGCCGGATGCCAGCGGCGACGCCGGGCCATCCGGGGGCAGCTAGGCGCCGGCGGGCTCGCGATGCACGACAACCCAGATCGCGTGCACGTAGTCCGGCGAGGTGTTCCAGTACTTGTGCGGAATCGAGGAGTCGAACGCGAGCGAGTCGCCAGGACCCAGCTGATAGCTGTCGAAGCCCGCTGACCATAGGAGAGCCAATGGCCGTACCGTCCCGCCCGCTGGCGCCGGCACCGGGCCGCATGAGCGTCGATTTCGAGGAGCGGGTGGATTTCGGCAGGCTCCGCGAGCACCGGCTCAGCCGCGCCATGGCTGCGCTGGAGGCCAGTGACCTCGGCGCGCTGCTCGTCTTCGACAACAACAACATCCGCTACCTGACCGGGGTGGCGATCGGCGAGTGGACCCGCGACAAGCTGTGCAGGTACGCCCTGTACACCCGCACGGGGGAGCTGTACCTGTGGGATTTCGGCTCAGCGGCCGTGCACCACCGGATGTACTGCCCGTGGCTGAAGCCGGAAAACTGCATCGCCTCGTACAGCACGATGCGAGGGGCCGCGCCGCCGGACGCGCACCTGGTCAGGCGCGGGGTCGCGGAGATCAACGACCGGCTGGCCGCCGCGGGCGTGGCCGGCCAGCCGGTCGGGATCGACTTCGCGGAACTGCCGGTGCTCTTCGAGCTGCAGCGCAGCGGGGTGGAAGTCCGTGACGGCCAGCAGGTGATGCTGGATGCCAGGCAGATCAAGTCCGCTGACGAGATCGCCCTGCTGGCGACGGCCGCCGCCATGGTCGACGGCGTCTACCAGGACATTACCGAGGCGCTGAAGCCCGGGGTGCGGGAGAACGAGATCGTGGCGCTGGCGAACAAACGGCTGTACGAGATGGGCTCGGACGACGTGGAGTCGATCAATGCCGTCTCCGGCGAGCGGTGCAACCCGCATCCGCACAACTTCTCCGACCGCATGATCAGGCCAGGCGAGCAGGCGTTCTTCGACATCATGCATTCCTTCAACGGCTACCGGACGTGCTACTACCGGACGTTCAGCGTGGGCCGGGCGAGCCAGCCGCAGCGCGACGCGTACAAGCGGGCCAGGGAATGGATGGATACCGCCATCGAGCTGATCAGGCCGGGGGTCTCGACCGACCAGGTGGCAAGGCTCTGGCCGACCGCCGGGGACATCGGCCTGGCGGACGAGAAGACGGCCTTCGGGCTGCAGTTCGGGCACGGGCTCGGGCTCGCCTTGCACGAGCGGCCGATCATCAGCCGGCTCACCTCGCTGGACGCGCCGGTCGAGATCCAGCGCGGCATGGTATTCGCGCTGGAGACCTACTGCCCGGCTGCCGACGGCGTATCCGCCGCCAGGATCGAGGAGGAGGTCGTGGTCACCGGCGGCGGGGTGGAGATCATCACCAGATTCCCGGCCGAGGAACTTTTCGTCACCAACCCCTACTGATCCGCGCGGCGCCGACCCCCGGCGGACCAGGCTCGCTTCCGCTGTAGTGTCGTGGACATGCGCAGTCCTGTACTGTTCCCGCGCCCCTGGAGGACGAAGTGACCGCCGACCTTGCAACGCTGACTGGCATCGAAACGCCGACTGGCCTGCTGATCGGCGGGCAGTGGTCCACCGGGCGCGGTGGCACCCTCCCGGTGACCGATCCGGCCACCGAGGAAGTGATCGAGCAGGTAGCCAGCGCCACGCCGGAGGACGCGCTGGAGGCGGTGGCCGCCGCGCACGACGCGCTGCCCGGCTGGGCAGCCCGGCCGCCGCGGGAGCGCGGCGAGTGCCTGCGCCGCGCCTGGGAGCTCATGATCGGCCGGGCCGACGCGCTGGCCAGGCTCATGGTGGTCGAGAACGGCAAGGCACTGAAGGATGCCCGCGGCGAGATCACCTACGCGGCCGAGTTCTTCCGCTGGTATGCCGAGGAGGCGGTCAGGAACGAAGGATCGCTCGGGCATGCGCCGTCCGGTGCGAACCGGATCATGGTGCAGCGCCAGCCGGTCGGGGTCAGCGTGCTGGTCACCCCGTGGAACTTCCCCGCCGCGATGGCGACAAGGAAGATCGGCCCCGCGCTGGCGGCCGGCTGCACGGTGGTGCTCAAGCCGGCCAAGGAGACCCCGCTGTCCGCGCTGGCTATCGCCGCCCTGCTGCACGAGGCGGGCGTGCCCGACGGCGTCATCAACGTGCTGCCGACGACGAAGCCCGGCCCGCTCGTCGCGGCGATGCTCGCCGACCCGCGGGTGCGGAAGCTGTCCTTCACCGGCTCGACGGAGGTCGGCCGGGCGCTTTTGCGCACCGCGGCGGACACCGTCACGAACTGCTCCATGGAACTCGGCGGCAACGCCCCGTTCCTGGTCTTCGAGGACGCTGACCTGGACGCCGCCCTGGAGGGCGCGTTCCTGGCCAAGATGCGCAACGGGGGAGAGGCCTGCACCGCCGCCAACCGGTTCTACGTGCACGACGCCGTGGCCGGGGAATTCACCACCCGGCTTGCCGACCGGCTGAGCCGCCTGTCGGTCGGGCCGGGCCTGGACGACGGCACCGACCTCGGGCCGCTGGTCAACGCCGACACCCGCTCGAAGGTCGCCGGCCTGGTCGAGTCGGCCACCGGGGAGGGCAGCCGCCTGGTCACCGGCGGGCGGGCGCCCGGCGGCCGGGGCTACTTCTACCTGCCGACGGTGCTCGACGACGTCCCGCCGGGCGCCGGCATTCTCAGCGAGGAGATCTTCGGCCCGGTGGCACCCGTGGTCAGGTTCACCGACCAGGCCGACGCCATCGCCCAGGCCAACAGCACCGAATACGGCCTGGTCTCCTACCTCTACACCAGCGACCTGCGGCGCGCGCTGCAGGTGGCCGAGGCACTGGAGGCGGGCATGATCGGCATTAACCGCGGCGTCGTCTCCGACCCGGCCGCGCCGTTCGGCGGCGTCAAGCAGTCTGGCCTCGGCCGCGAGGGCGGGCACGACGGGCTGCTGGAGTTTACCGAGACCAAGTACATCGCCGTGGACTGGTGAGCAGGGGGCATGGACAGGCGTATCTTCGGGCTGGAGAACGAGTATGGCGTCACCTGCACCTTCCGGGGCCAGCGGCGGCTTTCGCCGGATGAGGTGGCCAGGTACCTGTTCCGCCGGGTGGTGTCGTGGGGGCGCAGCAGCAACGTCTTCCTGCGCAACGGCGCCCGGCTCTACCTGGACGTCGGCAGCCATCCCGAGTACGCGACGCCGGAGTGCGACAGCCTGATCGACCTGGTTACCCATGACAAGGCGGGCGAGCGGATCCTGGAGGGCCTGCTCGTCGACGCCGACCGCCGGCTGCGCGAAGAGGGCATCGCCGGGGACATCTACCTGTTCAAGAACAACACCGACTCCGCGGGGAACTCGTACGGCTGTCATGAGAACTACCTGGTGGGCAGGCATGGAGAGTTCGGCAGGCTGGCCGACATCCTGATCCCGTTCCTCGTCACCCGGCAGATCATCTGCGGGGCAGGCAAGGTGCTGCAGACACCGCGCGGCGCGGTCTACTGCGTCAGTCAGCGGGCCGAGCACATCTGGGAAGGGGTGTCGTCGGCTACTACCAGATCGCGGCCGATCATCAACACCCGCGACGAGCCGCATGCCGACGCAGAGCGATTCCGGCGGCTGCACGTGATCGTCGGCGACTCGAACATGAGCGAGACCACGATGCTGCTCAAGGTCGGGGCCACCGACCTGGTGCTGCGGCTGGTGGAGGCCGGCACGGTGCTCCGCGACCTCACGCTGGAGAACCCGATCAGGGCAATCAGGGACGTCAGTCACGACATGACCGGGCGGCGGAAGGTGCGCCTGGCGAACGGCCGCGAGGTCAGCGCGCTCGACATCCAGCAGGAGTACCTGTCCAAGGCCAGGGATTTTGCCGACCGGCGCGGCCCGGACGCGGTCACCAAGCGCGTGCTCGACCTGTGGGAACGGGCCCTGCGCGCGGTCGAGACCGGCGATCTCGGCATGGTGGCGCGGGAAATCGACTGGGTGACCAAGTACCAGCTGATCGAGCGCTACCGGGCCAAGCATGACCTGCCGCTGTCGGCGCCGCGGGTGGCGCAGCTCGATCTCGCCTATCACGACGTGCACCGCGGCCGCGGCCTCTACTACCTGCTGCAGCGGCGCGGCGGGGTGGAGCGGGCCTGCCGGGACATCGACATCTTCGAGGCGAAGTCGGTGCCGCCGCAGACCACCAGGGCGCGGCTGCGCGGTGAGTTCATCCGCCGGGCGCAGGAGCGGCGGCGTGACTTCACCGTGGACTGGGTGCACCTGAAGCTCAACGATCAGGCCCAGCGCACCGTGCTGTGCAAGGACCCGTTCCGCTCGGTCGACGAGCGGGTGGAGAAGCTCATCGCCGGGATGTAACGTCGACTATTACTTTCCGTCACAGTCAGATCACTGTTTGTTGCTAGGCTTGATCCGGGCCTGGCCGCCGCCACCTCCCGCCGTGCGGCTGCCGTCCCTGCCCACTCCAACCTAGCCAGAGGTAGCTTCGGTGGCGGACACTCACCCTCCCGCGATGACGCCCCGTGCCTCGGTCATCATCCCGGCCAGGGACGAGGGCGGGCCGATTGCCCGGGTGCTCGACCTGCTGCTGCGCTCGCTGCCGCCACGCTGCGAGGTGCTGGTCGTGGTGGACAGCCCGGCCGACTCCACGCTGCCCGTGATGACCGCCTACCGCGAGCGGGAACCCCGGGTTACCTGCCTGGTCAGCAGCTACGGCCGTGGCCCCGCCAACGCGATCCGCTATGGCATGGACGCGGCCAGCGCGCCCGTGGCCGTGGTCATGATGGCCGACGGCTGCGACGATCCGCGGCAGGTCGGCGACCTGATCCGGCTGGTCGAGCGCGGGGCGGCCGTCGCCGCCGCCTCCCGGTACGTGGCCGGCGGCAGGCAGCACGGCGGGCCGCTGCTGAAGGGCATGCTGTCCAGGACCGCGGGGCTGTCGCTGCATCTGCTGGCCCGGCTGGGTACCCGTGATGCCACTAACTCATTCAAGGCATACTCCACCGCGTTCGTCCGCGAGGCAGGGATCGACTCCAGGCATGGGTTCGAGGTCGGCATCGAGCTGACCGCCAAGGCACGGCGGCTGCGCCGCCCGGTGGCCGAGATTCCCACCATCTGGCACGCCAGGACCGCGGGGACGTCCCACTTCCGGCTCACCCGCTGGATCCCGGCCTACCTGCGCTGGTACCGGTTCTCGTTCGGGCCGGTGCTGACCGCCGCGCAGCTTCGGGCGCGCACCGGGCAAGGCCGGCCCTGATGGAGACGGTCCTGGTCAGCGGGTCAGCCGGGTTCATCGGCGGGTACTTGGTCGCCGAGCTGCTTGACCGCGGCTACCTCGTCATCGGCGTTGATGACCACTCGAAGTACGGGCAGGTACGCAGAACCTACGACGCAGATCCCCGGTACCGCCTGGTCGAGGGCGACGCTGCCGACACCAGGCTGATGAGGGACCTGCTGGCCGGCTGCGACCATTTCATCGCGGGCGCGGCGATGGTGGGCGGTATCTCCTATTTTCACGCCTACCCGTATGACCTGCTCGCCGCCAACGAGCGCATCATCGCCGGATCCTGCGACGCCGCCATCGCAGCGCACCGGGCCGGCCGGCTGCGCAAGGTCACCTACCTGTCATCCTCGATGGTCTTCGAGGGCACCCGGCACTGGCCATCCCGGGAGGGCGACGAGCGGCAGATCCCGCCACCGCGGTCCTCGTACGGATTCCAGAAGCTCGCCGTGGAGTACTTCGCCCGGGCCGCCTGGGATCAGTACCGGCTGCCGTTCACCATCGTCCGGCCGTTCAACTGCGTCGGGACAGGGGAGTGCAGGGCGCTGCGCGACGCGGACGTGCCGTCAGGAAACATCAAGCTGGCCATGAGCCACGTAGTGCCCGATCTCACGGCGAAGGTACTCAAGGGCCAGGACCCGCTCCGCATACTCGGCTCCGGAGAGCAGCTCAGGCACTACACGTACGCGGCCGATCTGGCCAGTGGCATCGTCACTGCGATGGAGCACCCGGCGGCTCTCTGCGACGACTTCAACCTGTCGGCCGATCACGGCACGACAGTCCGCCAGCTCGCGGAGCTGATCTGGCGGAAGGTCAACGGCGCCGGCCAGCCACTGCGGCTCGCTCATGACGAGCCGTTCGAGCATGACGTCCAGCGCCGCATCCCGTCGACGGAAAAGGCCAGGCGGCTGCTGGGCTTCGAGGCGAAGACGACGGTCGATGAGATGCTCGACGAGGTCATCCCGTGGATCTCCGGCGCTATCGAATCCGGGACGATATGACGGCCGGGCCCGGCCCGGCCCCGCCGCGGCCGGATGGCCGCGGGCCGCCCGGCGGGATCCCGCGGCCGCGGCCAGCCCAGGACGGCTGCCCGCCCGCGGACCGCGCGGCGGCGGCGGACCGCGCGGCGGCGGCAGATCACGTGGCGGCGGCAGATCACGTGGCGGCGGCAGATCACGTGGCGGCGGCAGATCACGTGGCGGCGGCAGA
>DATGVY010000122.1:0-2633 GCA_035299845.1 Streptosporangiaceae bacterium | reverse complement strand
TCTTCAGCGTGGCCTCGATCTTCCTGACCGTCACCTGGATGCACGGCAGCTCCGGGGCCTTGTGGCTGATCATCTGGCGCATCGTGCAGGGCATCGGCGGCGCGTTCCTGTTCGCCAACTCCGCCGCGATCCTCACCGATGCCTTCCCGGCCAACCAGCGGGGCACCGCCCTGGGCATGAACGCCATCGCGGCCATCGCCGGCTCGTTCATCGGCCTGCTGCTCGGCGGCCTGCTCGGCCCGATCAACTGGCACTACGTGTTCCTGGTCTCGGCGCCGATCGGGGCGTTCGGCACCTTGTGGGCGTACTTCATGCTGCGGGACATCGGGACGCGGCGCCACGCGCGGATGGACTGGTGGGGCAACGTCTTGTTCGCCGCCGGGCTGATCGCGATCCTGGTCGGCATCACCTATGGCCTGCTGCCGTACGGCGGGCACCCGATGGGCTGGACCAACCCGTGGGTGCTTTCCGCCATGTTCGGCGGGCTGGCCGTGCTGGTGATCTTCGGCTTCGTGGAGACGAAGGTCGCCGAACCGCTGTTCCGGCTGTCGCTGTTCCGCATCCGGGCCTTCGCCGCGGGCAACGTCGCGAACCTGATGCTGTCGCTGGGGCGCGGCGGCATGCAGTTCATGCTGATCATCTGGCTGCAGGGGATCTGGCTGCCGCTGCACGGGTACAGCTTCAGCCAGACCCCGCTGTGGGCGGGGATCTACCTGGTGCCGCTGACCATCGGCTTCCTCGTCTCCGCACCGCTGTCCGGCGTGCTGTCGGACCGGTACGGCGCCAAGGCGTTCACCACCGGCGGTGCGCTGCTGACCGCGCTGAGCTTCTTCTTCCTGCTGTTCCTGCCGGTGGATTTCCCCTACTGGGTGTTCGCGCTGATCATCGCGGGAAACGGCTTCGGCTCGGGCTTGTTCGCCTCGCCGAACCGGGCCGAGATGATGAACTCCGTGCCCGCCGACCAGCGCGGCGCGGCCGGTGGCATGATCGCGACCTTCCAGAACACCGCCTTCGTCCTGTCGATCGGGATCTTCTTCTCGCTGATGGTGGCCGGGCTTTCCAGCAAGCTGCCGGCCGCGATGTCCGGCGGCCTGATCGCGCAGGGCATCCCGGCATCCGCCGCACACCAGATCTCCCACCTGCCGCCGATCGGCGTCCTGTTCGCGGCCTTCCTCGGCTATAACCCGATGCAGCAGCTGCTCGGCCCGTTGCTGGCGCACCTGCCTGCTGGGCATGCCGCCTACGTCGCCGGGCGCCAGTTCTTCCCGCACCTGATCACCGCCCCGTTCCACGACGGCCTGGGGGTGGCGTTCGCGTTCGCGATCGCGGCCAACGTGATCGCCGCCATCGCCTCGCTGATGACCGGCCGGCGCAAGCGAGCCGTCGCCGCGCCCGAGGGACTTGGCTCCGAGCTGGCCGCGGTGGCGGGGGAGGGCGGCATCGAGCCCAGCGAACTCGTCGGGCCTGGCGCGGCCGCCGAAGGGGCGCGCGGCATCGAGCCCGGCCAGCTCGGGCCCGGCGCGCTCTCCGACGGGGCGCAAGGTTCCAGACAGTCGCGAGGGAATGGGCAATCACCTGCGGTTACCCAAATCCGGCAGGAAGGAGCCAGGCTGAACCCTCGGGCTCGGCGGCTTTAGGCTAAGAACCGGAGCCCGGGACGAGGGGCCTGTCCCGGCCGTTGCCGTAACCTGCCATCCGATCATGGCAACCGGACGGTATCCTGCGGATGAGGGGTGGGTAAACACATCTGCCATCGCATCCGGCAACCGAAGCGCCATGAAAGTGCCGGCTAGGCAAGCGATACCCCGAAGGCCCCGCAAACCGCAGATGCTGGCGCGCTACCCGAGGAGACTTGTCGCGTGAGCGAACCTCGCCCGGTCGCTGTCATTGTCCTTGCCGCAGGCGAGGGCACACGGATGAAATCGCGGATCCCGAAGGTGCTGCATTCCCTGTGCGGTCGCAGCATGCTCGGGCACGCGCTCGCGGCGGCAGCCGAACTCGAGCCGCAGCGCCTCGTCGTCGTCGCCGGTCACGGCCGGGACGAGGTCAGCGCCGAAGCCGCCAGGGTGGCGCCCGACGCGTGCGTGGTCGTGCAGGAGCGGCTGGCCGGTACTGGCCATGCGGTCCGCATGGTGACCGAAGCGCTCGGCGTCATGCCCGGCATCGTCGTCGTCACCTACGCCGATATGCCCCTGCTCCGGGCGCAGACGCTGGCCGCGCTCGTCCGGGAGCACGCCGCCGCGGGAAACGCGGTGACGGTGCTCACCGCGCGGGTTCCTGACCCGTCCGGATACGGGCGCATCATCAGGGACGACGGCGGCTCGCTGTCCGAGATCGTCGAGGAGGCCGACGCGAGCGCGGCGCAGCGGGCGATCGGTGAGATAAATTCCGGCTGCTACGCCTTCGACGGCGCCCTGCTGGCCGACGCGGTCAAGCGTGTCGCCACCAGCAACGCGCAGGGCCAGGAGTACCTCACCGACGTGGTGGCGATCCTGCGCGGCGACGGCCATCCGGCGGGCACGGTACTCGCCGCTGACCCGGCCGAGATCCAGGGCGTGAACGACCAGGTTCAGCTCGCCCAGGTGCGCCGCGCCTACAACAGCCGCCTGCTCGAGGCCTGGATGCGGGCCGGG
>DATGVY010000121.1:0-5235 GCA_035299845.1 Streptosporangiaceae bacterium | reverse complement strand
CGATCATCGACACCCTGGCCATCGGCATTCCGGCCTTCTTCCTCGCGCTCGCGCCGAACTCGCGGCGCTACCTGCCCGGGTTCACCGGCCGGGTGCTGCGCTTCGCCATCCCGGCCGGCAGCATCGTCGCGGCGGCGACATTCGCCGCATATGCCCTGGCCCGGGCCCGCGGTCTCCCGCTGGTGCAGCAGCGCACGGCCGCGACCCTGGTCACCCTCATCCTCAGCCTGTGCGTGCTGGTCCTGCTCGCCGCTCCGCTGACCTGGCGCAGGATCGTGCTGGTCGGCACGGCGCTGGCCGGCTTCGCGCTGCTGTTCCCGGTACCCGCGGTGCGCCGCTTCTACGCGCTGCAGCTGCCGCACGGCGAGCTCGCAACCACGCTGGCCGTCGCAGCACTAGGGGCCGCTGCGCTCGCAGGCTTCTGGGTCCTGTCTCGCCGGCGTGGCCGCGGACCGCCCCCGGTGGTCCGCGAGAGTGACGGCGGGAACTGAGCCCGAACCCGGGCCCCTGACGGGCACCGCCACGGCGGGACATCCTGGAAATGAAGTCCTGGCGGAGGCTCGTGCCTGCTTTAGTGGCTGCCGACCGCGGCCCTGGGCTCATTACGTCCCCGCGCTGACGGCGCAGGCGGCGACTGGGATCTCAGTGGTCACCGGGCCCGCGCAGCAGCTTGCGGATCAGGTCCTCGTCACCGGGCGAGCCCGGTCAGGAACCGGGCGAGCACTGCGTCGCGGTCGTGTCCCCGGCCAAGCAGCGCGCGCATCGCCTGGGCAGTGTGTGCGACCTCGTCCTGGGCCGGGCGGTAGGCGTTGCCGCGCCCGGACAGCTGGCGGGCGACCAGGCCCTTGCGGTGCAGCCGGTGCAAGATCGTCGTCACGGTGCTGCAGGCCAGGTCTCGTGCTTCTGCCACCCGGCACGGTTACGCTGGGGCACGCAGTTCGACGCGGATGCTTCCGCAGTCGCTTTTGACGCATCGGCTCCGTATGCGGTGATGCGATACGGGACGATGGAGCGATGACCGAGGACGAGAACCAAGCGAAAGACACGCACCCGGTGCTCTTGTGCTTCGACGGGTCTAACGATGCTGCTACCGCGATCGCGAAGGCGGGCGAGCTACTGGGTCCGCGCACTGCAGTGGTGCTCACCGTATGGGAGCCGGTGGCGCTGTGGGAGCCATATGACCCGGCCACGATTCTCACCGCCCCCTTGTCAAAGCTAGCTTCGAAGGAACTCGGCCTCGATGAGATCGCCAGCCAGGTAGCCCGCGAGACGTCAGACCGGGGGGTAGCCCTCGCGCGCACGGCCGGATTTGAGGTTCGGGGCAGTGTCGCGAAAGGCAAGAGCTGGCGAGCGATCTGCGACGAGGCTGAGAAGCTTGACGCCGAGCCGATCGTGGTCGGTGCCCGTGGCCTGTCGCGTGTCCAGTCGGCGCTCCTGGGCAGCGTGTCGTCTGCCGTCGTCGTGCACGCGCACCGCCCAGTGCTCGTCGTCCCGGGCCGCTGAAAGATCTCGCGAGCACAGAGAGCCTTCTCGCGCAATGGCCAGCGCTGGCGTGCCAGGAGCCAGGAGCCAGACGGGCGTATCCAGGGTCAGTTGCTAGCATGCTCCCGGATGCCGGCGGGCGACTCCTGTGGCCCAAGCGTGCAACCAGGCAAGCCTGGAGCACAACACGGGACCGTGGTGGCAGCTACAGCAGGGCAGCTTGCCGAAACCCCCGCCGGTGGCCTGAGCAGCGCGCAGGTGGCCGGGCGTGCCGCGCGACAAGGTCGTCCCGAAGCCGGCGACGGTCACCTTCGAGCAGGCCGCATCCGTTCCCGTTGCCGCGGTACCGCCCTGCAGGCGCTGCGGGACCAGGCCCGGGTGCAGCCCGGGCAGCAGGTCCTGATCAACGGCGCGTCCGGCGGCCTCAGCACGTTCGCGGTCCAGATCGCCAAAGTGCTCGGTGCCGAGATGACCGGCGCGTGCAGCACCAGGAACGCCGGCCTGGTCAAGTCGATCGGCGCCGACGCGGTGATCGACTACACCCGCGACGATTTCACCCGCGGACCACAGCGCTTCGACGTCATCCTCGACAACGTCGCCAATCATCCGCTGTCGCACTGCCGTCGCGTGCTGACGCCGAAGGGAACCTGGTACCGAACGCGAACACGCCCGGCCGCTGGATCGGAGGCTATCGCCGGACCCAGGCGCTGGTCATGGCACGGTTCGTGCGCCAGCGCATCCGCCCGTTCCTTGCGGCCGTGAACCACGACGATCTGGTCACCCTCGCCGGGCTCATCGAATCAGGGAAGATCACGCCGGTGATCGACCGGACGTACCCTCTCAGCGAGGTCCCCGAGGCCATCCGGTACCTCGAGGAGGCACACGCCCGTGGCAAGATCGTCATCACCGTGTAAGGCGCGGCCCGCACGCGCCGTTCTGCACAGTCACCGGCCTACTTGAACTCGCTGCCGTGGCCGCACCGATCGGGACTGTGCGCTTCACTGTCATCGATGTCCGGAAGTTGCCGATGCCGGTGCTCCTGGCCGTCGCCGACATCGGGATCTCGGCGTCGCGGGCCGGCTACTGGTTGCCGCTAACGCGGCCGGCGGGCAGCATTTGACCCTGCCCGGACGTGCCCGCTGGGGGCCGTGATGGCGGTCGCGGTCACCGTCTTCGGCGGCGCTGACCCACCCGGGCACAGCAAACGCCCACGGCGAGACCAGCGGAGCTGGGAATCCATTCACGCATGGGCCACACACGCCCTCGCCAGCGCAGGCGGCACTCCGCAAGACCATAAGACGGCAGGCCAGGAGGCACCGCCAATCCAGGGAGGAGGCGGGGCCCTATTTGCAACGGCTCAGTTCAGCGGAACCCCCGGATCACCGAATCTGTGCGACGACAGCCCCCGTCCGCTGCCGACTCCGACCGTACATATCGGCGGACAGGGAGCGCGCAAGCGTCCAGGCCCGTGGTCGCATGCCGTGATGAAATTGGCCTGCATGACCCGGGTATCTCAAGCTGGCGGGCCAGGCTAGCCCCGGCGGTCCCGGCGGCCCAGCGCGTCTTTCTGGCAACGCCGGCGGCCGGCCGGGACGATTCCGCGCATGGCCGGGACCCGTGACTGTGGTGATCACCGGCGGCATCGGCGGCTCGGCCGGTGCTCAGATGCCGACGTTCACCTGCCAGGGCCAGCCGTTCGGGATCGACCTGGCCGGGAAGAACCGGGTTGCCTTGGGGGCCGCCGTGAAGCCGTGCATCGGCGCGGCCGGTGTCGTCTGGCCGGGCGGCGCCGGCGCGGGGCCCGGGAAGCGCGACGATCTCGCGGCTCATTTTCGGTGGACCGGGCTGCGGTGCGCGCCTGGGCCCAGAACCAGGGTAGCCAGGTTGCCGGGCGCGGCCGGATCCGGGCAGGCGTGCCGGGACGGCACGCCGCCGCGCACGAGCGCTGAGGGACCGGAACCCGCGGGCGCGGCCGTCCCGGTCATCACGACGGCGGAATCAGCCGGCGTGATGGCCGCCAGGCCATCAGGCCCGCCACGATCGGGCCGCCAACACCGTTCGATCCACGCCCCTGGCCCGGAGGATGCCAGGTCAGCCACCGCAACCTGGGCGGATCTGGCCGGCAAGTGGTCAGTTCGCTGGCCCGCTGCGGCCGGAGTCAGCCCGGAGCAGGCATGCCGGCCATTGACGGCACCGGCCTGCGACCCACCGGACCCGGGGGAAAGGGCAGTGAGCGTGGCGGGCACCACGATGCCGGCAGTGACATTCCGGGGCAGTGCCGTGCGCGGTGAGCCCGGCGATCATCATCGGGTAGCTGTCGTCCCGATACCGCCGCGCGCAGGACAGCAGGCGCCCGCGCCGGATTCCCCTTTGAAACCACCGGGCAGAACGCCGGGCCGCAGAGCAGGAGGCATAGGACTTGCCTAGAGCCGGTGTTCCTCTCGGCCGAACTTGTCGGTTGCCTATGACTTTCGATGGGCCGTACGCAGCAGTACCGATAACTCGCAGATCCCCGGGTCGCGCGCGCGTGAAGGTCCCGCGGCAGATCTCCATCCCAGCCTCGCACCGCCACGGCCGGGGCGCGCCGGGCCCGCGCCCAGCCTGTCACCTCGGTTATGACGGCGCGGCGCTCCTTGCCAGGCCGGGCATGCGGGCACGGGAACAGGTCATTCCGCCCGGTGACAAAGCTGCCGGGCACCGTCGCGCGACGGCACATTGCAGACTGTCCGCGACACGCCCTGGCGGGGTGTCGCTCACCGAGCCGATCATGGGAGAGCGCAAGGTCACCAATCATCCGCTGGGAGTCTGTCGTGGCCACAGGATCTGCAGGGCGGCGGTCGCCCGGGCGCCTGCGGCTGCCTGCTACGCAGAGTGAGCGCGGCCCATGCCGCCTGGAGGCTCGTGCCGGCGACAGATCGCCGAGTAGGTGCAGGTCGCCGGTGGGCTGAGTAGTCGCGGCGCAGCGGCCAGATCGACCAGTTCTGGACGTCCTTAGCCTGTCGCAATCACCGCAACTGGATAGCTCTGACACGATCGCGGGTCAGTTATCTGCTACGCTGACGTGTCAAATGATTGAAGGGACCGCTGTGGCGAGTTCAGGCCGTGTTCCGCGTAACCCCTACGGCGGGGTGAGTGCCCGGGCACGGGTCGCGGCCCGGCGTGATCGTCTGCTTGCGGCGGGGCTGCAGTTGTTCGGCACGCAGGGCTACCGCCATACCACCATCGATCAGGTGTGCGCGGAGGCCGGGTTGACCAAGCGGTACTTCTACGAGAGTTTCCGTTCGTGTGAGGACCTGCTTGGTGCGGTCGTGCGGAGTCTGTGGGTCGAGGCGGCGCAACGCGGCATGACGGCGGTGGAGACGGCGCCGGCCGGCGTGGATGCCCAGATACGGCAGGGCATCGGCGCGGTGGTCGACTACTACACCGGTGATCTGCGCCGCGGGCGGGTGGCGTTCTTGGAGGCGGCCGGGATCAGTGACCGGATCGAGGTGCAGCGCCGGGAATTCGTCGGCGTGTTCACCACGCTGCTGCAAAGCTACGCCGCAGAGCTGCTGGGCGAGCTGATCCCACCGGAGCGGACCATGCGCCTCAACGCGGGCGCCCTGGTCGGCGCCGGGAGCGAACTGATGGCCGAGTTCTTGCTCGGGACAGTCGCGATCTCCCCCGGCGAGCTGGCCGACTACCTGACCGGCCTGGCCTTCGCCATGATCGGCCCCCGGTCGCGGGACGTCCCGGCCGTCGCCCGTCCCGGCC
>DATGVY010000120.1:0-4180 GCA_035299845.1 Streptosporangiaceae bacterium | reverse complement strand
AGCAGGGTGACCACATCACGCCAGGCGCGTGAGGTATAGCCAAAGCTGCCCATGATCGTCAGGTCGTTGTTGACCGCGTCATCCGGCGCCAGGGCGAAGGTCTCGCCGTGCGGCGGCAGGCCGAGGAGCAGCACGGTGCCGCCCCGGCGGGCCGCCGCGAGCGCCGCCGCGGCCGCCTCCGCCTTGCCGGCCGCCTCCACAACCAGGTCAAAGCGGCCCAGGCCGGCGGGCTGCGTCACGAAGCTGGTGGCCCCGGCGGCCGCGGCCAACGCCGCCTGCCCCGGGCGCCGCCCCAGCATCACGGTCTCGGCCGGAGACCACAGATTTATTAGCCTAACGACAAGCAGGGCGATGGTGCCGTCACCGATCACCAGCGCCCGGCAGCCCGGTGTCACACCGGCCCGGGTCAGCCCCCGGTAGGCGACAGCCGCGGGCTCGGTCAGCACCGCGTCCTCGGCCGAGACCGCGGGATCAAGCCGGTGCGCCAGGCGAGCCGGGACGGCGATCGCGCTGGCCGCGGCTCCGTCGCGGGTGAACCCGATCTCGTCGTAGGTTTCGCAGAGGTTGGTCTGGCCGGCGCTGCATCGGGCGCAGTGGCCGCAGCCGATGATGCCCTCGACTGCCACCCGGTGGCCGGCCAGCGGCGAGTCGCCGACCACGAGCCCGGTCCACTCGTGCCCGAGCGCGAGCGGATACCGGATGTAGGCCGGATCGATCAGCCCGTCGATGATCTCCAGGTCCGTGCCGCAGAGCCCGACCAGATCCGGCTCGACGAGCAGTTCGCCATCGGCCGGGACCACCGGCGCGCGCTTTTGCAGCCGGACATCGCCGGGGGTCACCACCATGAGCCCGCGGTCGGCGGCCGTGGTGCCCGGTTTCGTCATGTCCGGTGCCGTCATGGCCGCGCCTCGATGGCCCCCGCCCGGTCGGAGTACCTGGCTCCGCCGAGGATCTCGGAGACCCGGTCGGCATACCGGCGTACGGTCTGGCCCAGCTCGTTCATCCGCCACGCGGGCAGGTCACCCTTGATCCCGGTCACGCTGACCGCTCCGGCGCAGGATCCGTCGTAGCCGAAGAACGTCGCGCCCACGCAGAAGATCCCCTCCGCGTCCTCCTCGTCATCCACTGCGAAGCCGTGGCTGCGGGCCAGGGCCAGGTTGTCCAGTAGCGAGTCGACGTCGGTAATCGTGTGCGCCGTCCTGGCCTGCAGGCCGGTCTGCCCGCACAGGGCCCGGATCTCTGCTTCGCTCATCGTGGCCAGAATGGCCTTGCCCGCCGCGGACGCGTATGGGACTTCACGCTGGCCCAGGGGTGTGTGGAACCTGACGCTGCCCGGCCCGTCCACCCGTTCGATGAAGACGGGGAAGCCGCCATCGCAGATGGCGACCCGGGCGGTCATCTTCGTCAGGTCGGCCATCTCCACCAGCAGCGGCCGGCACAGGCTCCCGATCGGCAGCTGATTGCGGGCGATGTCGCCCAGCCTTATCAGCGCCGTTCCCAGCGTGTACCGGGGCCCGGGCCGGGTGTCTCGCAGCAGGCCGGACGTGGCGAGCGTGCGGGCCAGCGCGAGCGTGGTGCTTTTCGACGTGCCGAGCGCCCGCGCCAGGTCGCTGAGGGACTGCCCGTCCGGCGGCCCGTCGGCCACGATCTCCATCAGCCGGATGGCCCGGGCGACGCTGCGGACTGTGTACCGGCTGGCGACCTCGACGTCGCCGCCGCTCACCGACTGCACCCGCGCACCTCCGCGCCAGAATGTTCGGCTGTACCGAACGTATGATCAAAAAGCGATAACGCTTCTTGACAGCACTCACAGAAGCGAGTTTCGTTGCCTGAGTGATTCTATATCACACAACGATGTTCGGTACAACAGAACATCGTCGGCGAAGCGCTGCCCGGGCGGAGGCGGCGCTTCGGCGCGCCACTGCCTGGCTCGGGCCCAGTGACGGCCCGGCCAGCGACGGACCTGGCCCCCACGGCCCGGCCAGCGACGGCCCGGCCAGCGACGGCCCGGCGCGCGACCGCCAGACGCGAAAACGGCCGATCGGGTTCGCCCAGCGGGAGTTCGAGATCACGCCTGGGCAGCACGCCTCGCGGTGGTACGCGGAGCCGATCATGGCCGGTCACGCCGTGGCCTGGAATCCGAGCCTGCCGGGCGGCGGCTGGTCCGAGGACACCTATCTCGTGTCGGCCGGCGGAGTTCGCCAGCGGGTGTCCATCTCGCCCGGATGGCCGACGGAACCCGACGACACCATGCGGCCACCGCGGCCCGCAGTCCTGGAGGTCGGCACTTGACGCAACGCAGCGAAGACCAGCCGGTGAACGGCGAAGACCAGCCGGTGAACGGGGCAGGCATCCTCCGCCAGCACGGCCTGCTGGCCGAGCCTGCGGCTCCGGCCAGCCCGGTGCGGTTCTCCGACGGCGCGCATTTCCGGATCGAGATACCCAGCGTCGAGGGACCCGCGGTGCTCGCGGCCGTCGTCGCCGAGGCGCAGGCCCGCGGCATCACCGTCAACCGTGTCTCCCAGGGCAGCGGCGCGATGCTGCTGACGGCGGCCGAGCTGGCCGAGATGGCCAGGATCGGCGCGGACAACGGCATCGAGGTGTCGCTCTTCGTCGGGCCGCGTGAAGAGTGGGACATCGGCCGGGCGGCTCATTCCGACGACGGCCCGGGCCTGGCCGGCCGGCTCCGTGGCACCCGGCAGCTGCGCTACGCGATCGACGACATCCTGCGGGCGGCCGAGCAGGGCATCAGGGGCTTCCTGATCGCCGATCACGGCCTGCTCCAGCTGGTCGCCGGGATCCAGGCGGCGGGCCAGCTGCCCGCATCGATCGTCTGGAAGGTGTCCGCGGCGCTGGCGCCGTCGAACCCGCTCAGCTTCGGTGTCCTTGAGCAGCTCGGCGGGACGACGATCAACGTTCCCTCCGACCTCACCCTCGGGCAGCTCGCCGAGATGCGGGCGGCCAGCTCGGTGCCGATCGACTTGTACGTGGAGACGCCGGACTGGATGGGCGGAGTTGTCCGCGGCCATGAGGCCGCCGACCTGATCCGCGTGGCGGCGCCGATGTACGTCAAGTTCGGCCTGCGCAACTCCCGGCTGCTCTACCCGAGCGGCGTGCACCTGGTCGACGAGGCCGTGGCCATCGCCACGGAGAAGGTGCACCGGGCCGCCGCCGCGGTGGAGTGGATCGGCCGCAGCGGCATGGAGCTGGTCCAGTCCGGGCCGGGCGCCAAGGGCCTCGGGATCCCGGAGCCTTAGCCGTGACCGCCGCAGCCAGCACCCCTATGGCCAGTACCCCTATGGCCAGTACCCCTATGGCCAAGACTCCGGCGCCGGGCGCGCCCGGCCGGTCCGGGCCGGGCGTGGCCGGGTCGGCGATGGCCGGGACGCTGCGCAGCCGGGCCTGGCTGGCGGGCGACGACGAGGTGGCCATGGCGCACCGCGTCGCGCTGGCCTCGGCCGGCGTCCACGTCTTCGGGAAGGACCGTGACGCGGCCGGAACCGGGCCGATCATCGGCATCGCCAACTCCGCCAGCCAGCTGAACCCGTGCAACCTGCCGCTGAACCAGCTGGCCGGCGCGGTCCGGGAGGGAATCGAGCAGGCCGGCGGCGTCGGAGTCGAGTTCCCGACCATCTCGCTCGGCGAGGACCTGATGAAGCCGAGCGCCATGCTCTACCGGAACCTGCTCTCGATCGAGATCGAGGAGATGATCCGGGCCAACCCGCTGGACGGGATCGTGCTCCTGGCCAACTGTGACAAGAGCGTTCCCGGCGCGCTGATGGGCGCGGTCAGCGCGAACATCCCCACCGTGCTCGTCACCGGTGGCGCCAGGCCGGTGGCCAGCTTCCGCGGCGGGCGGATCGGGACGGGCACGGCGCTGTGGCGGCTGTGGGATGAGCGCCGCGCCGGGCGGCTCGACGACGCCGCGTGGCGCGAGCTTGAGCAGTGCCTCAGCTGTGGCGTTGGTGCGTGCAACACCATGGGGACCGCTTCGACCATGGCCGTGCTTGCCGAGGTTCTCGGCCTGATGATCCCGGGATCGAGCTCGATCCCGGCTGGCGATCCGCGCTCGGCCGAAGCCGCCCGACAGGCGGGCCGGGTCGCCGTCGCCGCGGTCACGGAAGAGCGGCGGCCCGACGCGATCCTGACCCCCGGGGCATTCGCCAACGCCGTCGTCGCC
>DATGVY010000119.1:0-1955 GCA_035299845.1 Streptosporangiaceae bacterium | reverse complement strand
GTGCCGGGGACACGGGCATCGACCGGCTGGGGGCGGCCATGGCGGTCGCGGCGGTCATCGCGACGCCGTGGGGCCTCGGCGGCTCGCTGCCGGCCTTCCGGCACCCGGTCCTGCTGCTGGCCGGGGCGGGAATCGGCGTTTGCTCCTCGGTGATCCCCTACGTGACCGACCAGCTGACCATGGCGCGGCTGCCGCGGGCTTCGTTCTCGCTCATGCTGGCGCTGCTGCCGGCGTTCGCCGCCATCATCGGCGCCATCGTGCTTCACCAGCTCCCTACCGTCCGGGACGTCGCAGGCATCACCCTGGTAGTGCTAGGCGTCGCCCTGCACAACACTGCACCAGGAGACACCGCATCACGGAAGCAAGAAGAGGAGACGACGTGGACTACGTAAGACTGGGTTCGGCCGGGCTGAAGGTCTCCCGGATCTGCCTGGGCATGATGAGCTACGGCAGCCAGGCCGAACGCGCCTGGCATCTGGACGAGACCGCGGCCGAGCCGATCGTCAAGGCGGCGATCGACGGCGGCATCACGTTCTTCGACACGGCGGACACGTACTCAGGCGGCGTGACCGAGCAGATCACCGGCAGGCTGCTGAGCATGCTCTTCGACCGCCGCGAGGACTACGTGCTGGCCACCAAGGTCTACTTCCCGATGGGACCGGGCCGCAACGACCGGGGCCTGTCCCGCAAGCACGTGCTTGCCGCGATTGACGCGTCGCTGCAGCGGCTCGGGACCGACTACGTGGACCTGTACCAGATCCACCGCTGGGACTACGAGACGCCGATCGAGGAGACGATGGAGGCGCTGCACGAGGTGGTCAAGGCGGGCAAGGCCCGCTATATCGGCGCGAGCAGCATGTTCGCCTGGCAGTTCGCCAAGGCCCAGCATGTGGCCGAACGAGGGGGCTGGACCAGGTTCGTCTCCATGCAGGACCATTACAACCTGCTGTACCGGGAAGAGGAACGGGAGATGCTCCCGCTCTGCGCCGACCAGGGCATCGCCGTGCTGCCGTACAGCCCGCTGGCCCGCGGCATGCTGGCCGGCAACCGGAACCGGCAGGGCGAGCGCCGCACCACCCGGGCCGGAGATGACCCGCTGTCGGACGAGCGGTACAACACCGCCGCCGACTTCGACGTGGTGGACCGGCTCGCCGAGGTCGCGGCGGAGCGCGGCGCACCGCCGGCCCAGGTCGCGCTGGCCTGGCTGCTAAGCCGTCCCGGCGTGACCGCCCCCATCATCGGCGCGACCAGGCACGGCCATATCACCGACGCGCTGGCCGCCGCGCAGCTCACGCTGACCGACGAGGAGGTGCGCCGCCTGGAGGAGCCCTACGTCCCGCACCCGGTGCTCGGGCACAGCTGATCAGCCGCGCAGGCCGCGGTCGATGAACCGGATCATCCAGTCGAAGCTCACGTCGGGATCGGCGTTCCACTGGAAGCCCTGAGAGGCCTCCAGCATCGCGAACCCGTGCATGGCGCTGCGGATGGTCCGGATGGCGTGGTCCATCTCGCCCTCGCCGATGCCGTAGCCGCGCAGCACAGCGGCGATCGAGTTGATCACGCGAGTGCCGGCCGCGAGCAGCGGGTCGTCGGGCCCGGTGAACTCGGCGCCGACGGTGGCCGCGTAGCGGCCCGGATGGCACCTGACGTAGGCCCGGGCCGCGGTCAGCAGCGCGGCCAGGGCGTCGAGCTTCGCCCGGCCCTGGACCGCGTCGCGGATGACCTCGCCGAGTTCGGTCATGGCCAGGGTGGCGACCCGGTGCTGCAGGTCAGCCAGGCCGCCGACGTGCTTGTACAGGGACGGGGCGCGGACGCCGAGCCGGTCGGCGAGCAGGCCCATGGTGACGCCATGGAACCCGATCTCGTCGGCCAGCGCGGCGGCCGAGGCGACGACATCGTCGCCGGTCAGACCCACCCTAGGCACCCGTGTGCTCCTTCAGGAACGGCAGTAGCAC
>DATGVY010000118.1:0-5514 GCA_035299845.1 Streptosporangiaceae bacterium | reverse complement strand
CCTCCTAGTGATGACGGGTTCTTTCTCCGATCCCTGGCCAGAACTTCCAGGGACATCTGTGCGGCCGCTGCCATCGGCCGACCCAGTGTGCGGGCCCTGCGCCAGGCGCTGGAACGGCAGTCCACCGCCCCCCGGCGAGAGCGCCGCGGCCAGGCCGAGCAGCACGCCGGCGGTACCCGTGGCGAGATCCATCGAGAGCCGGAAAAGGGTGTCGCCCGGGAATGCGGTGCCGCCGCGGTAGCCGATCGCGTGCCAGGCCAGACGGCGGACGTGCGCGGCAACGCGGGGGTCGCGTGCGGCCTCGCCCGCTGCCTGCCCACGCGCGAGATGCAGCATCATCCCGGCGCGGCCCCGCAGCAGGCCCGGCTGGGCGTAGTAGGTCGAGGACGCGGCGGTCCGGATGGCCCCGGCCGCCTGCTCGAACCTGGCGACGTGGCGGTGCACACGAAAGTCATCGATGACCAGCCCGATGCCGACGCTGCCCCCGTCAAGGTAGGGCATCGTGCGCCAGCCGTCGTCCACGTGCAGCGCGCCCTTGTCGGTGAGCACGCACCTATCCAGGTCCGCGCCGAGCGCTGTCGTCGCGAGGTCCAGGTATCCGGGGTCCCCGGTCCGCTCGAACATCCGCACGAAGAGCAGCGCGGGACCGGAGCAGCCGTGCAGCAGGCCGGCCTGGCTCCGCTCCTCGCCGGACCTCAGAAGCGGCACCCGGGCCGCGACGAGGTCGGCGGCAGCCAGCCCGGCGTCGCGGAGCCGCACCTCCCCCAGGGCATCGCCGAGATGGAGCAGTGCCAGCGCGATCCCCGACAGGCCGCCGTGCAGGTTGGTGCCGAGCCGCTGCCATCGCTCCGCGAGGCATATCTCCGCTACCCGCTGCGCGGCGCCCGGATGGCCAAGGATGTTGAGGACCCAGGCTACGCCGATCATGCCGTCGTACAGGCCGAGCCGCGCCCCGGCGACCGGCTCGGCAGTCCGCGCGATGAGCCATTCAGCGTGCGCGGGCAGGCTTTTCGCGCCGGCCTCGGACAGAGCGTAGAGCACGCCTGCGGCGCCGTTGGCGAAGCAGAGCCCGCCGCCGGGCGTCGTGAACTGCTCGATGTCACCAGGAAAGAGCCTGTCGTCGCGCGACAGGGTCGCGCTGGCGTGGATCGCCTGGACCAGGGATCGCCTGGCTAGCTCCCAGCCCGCCTGGTCGGGTGTGATCTGCGTGACCGGCCGGGTGCCTGATCCGGCGGTGCGGCCGTCCGATGGCCGCCCGGCCGGGCGGTGCCGGGGTTCCGTGATGTCCCGGACCGCCCCGTCCAGGAAACCCGGCGTGACCGGGAAATACTCCGCGATCACCTCGGCGATGTGCGCCGCCTTGCCCAGGTCAAGCGCGAACAGCGTCGTCAGCGGCATGAACATGGCCAGCTTGACGCAGGCCAGGCTGTAGTGATCAATATCGAGTCCGGTCCGGTCGCGCGGCGCCACGAAACCCGGGTTACCGAGCGCCGGCCGCCTGCCCTCCTCAACGCGCGCGGCCGCCTCGAAGTCGATCAGCACGACGCTGTCGTCCGGGCGGACCATGATGTTGAACATGTGCAGGTCGTTGAAGATGATGCCGCGCTGGTGAATCGCCTCGACCACGCGCTCCAGGTCGGCGCAGATGCGCAGCGCCCAGGACGTGTAGTCAGCGATCTTGCGCGGGTCGGGCGCTGCCTCGAGCAGGGGGTGCCGGTGCGCGTAGAGGGTGTTCAGCGGCGCGCCGTCGATATGTTCCTGGACCAGGAAATGATGATCTCCGGCCTCGAAGTAGCCGTGGACGCCCGGCGCGACGCCCAGACCGGACAGGTGCCGCAGGATGTCATGCTCGCGCCGGAGCCGGGTGACGGCGTCAGAGCCATCGGCGGCGAGGCCGGCATAGGGCCGCGCCTCCTTGAGCACGACCCGTTCCCCGGTTCGCGAGTCCCGGCCCGTGTAAACTCCGCCGCCGTTCGAGAAGTGCAGAGCCCGGTCGACCTGGTAAGGCAGATCCTTGATCGTGACCGCGCTGCGGGCCGCGAGATGCGGGGCGAGGAAGCCGGGCAGCGTAACCCAGGCCGGAACCGTGAAAACCGGCGTGCGCAAGTCGGGGACCAGGTGGCCTGATGCGTCTTCGATGGCCAGGATGAGCTCGCCGCTGGAATCCCGGCAATACCGCTCCGTGAAGCCGCCGTAGCGTACATAAAGCGGGCCGTCGGCATACCGCAGGTCGCTCAGGATATAGGGCCCGTGCTCGCCGCCGACAAGGCTGTTCAGCTCGGCGAGTATGCGCTCGCAGGACACGTCGTCCCTCGGATAGATGGTCGCGAGCTTGCCGCTGGCCCCACGCGGAGCGTACTTAGCATTCCGGATGTGCAGCGCCAGGGGGCTGCGGAGAAACTTGAACGAGAGCTCTCGCGGCACGCAGTAGTCGAAGAGCTGGCCGAGGACCCTTTCCGCGTTGTCACGGCTGGCCGACACGTGGATCTTCCAGCCCTGGGCCGGGATCGGGTCGCCAGGCGGCACCTGCACCTGCCATTCACCGAGGCTGGTCCGCGTCCAGCCAGCCGGCAACGGCCGGTCGGCGGCCGCGAAGTCGCGCCCGGCCGCCCGGCTGCGGCCCGGCGAATCATAAAATAGCGGATCAGCGAGACAGAACAATTCGTATCGCTTATCCACAAATAGCTCCTATGCGGAAGCCTGGCTGACGGGGGGTCGTTAAGGGGGTATACGGTTTTTCGGTGCTCTGCCAAGCCCCGTTTCCTGGCTAATTTCGCCATCAGCGAAAGACTCTCAGGGCGCTGCAGGCAACGCAAGTGACGATTGTCATTAATCCATGGTGAGCGGCTCACGGCCGGGGCGGTGCGATATTAACCGGCCGCGTGGTGCGCTGGGCCGAGGTTAATGCGGGATCGGGCGGCCGGTGGCATACATGCGGCGCCGGGCGATTGCGCCGGTCAGAGCCAGCCGGCGCCGACGGCGATGCGGATGGCGTCGACGCGGTTGCGCGCGTCGGTCTTCGCGATGGCCCTGGAGAGGTAGTTCCGCACGGTGCCAACCGAGAGGCAGAGGTCCCTGGCGATCTCCGCCGTCGTCGCGCCCTGCGCGGCGAGGCGAAGCGCGTCGAGTTCCCGTGATGTCAGCGGGTTCTTGGCCGCGTTGAGCGCCGCGAAGGCGAGGTCGGGGTCGATGACCTTCCGGCCCCTGGCTACTCGCCGGACGGCCTCGGTGATGAAATCGGGCGCCGCGTCCCGGACGACGAATCCACTCGCGTGTGCGGCCACCGCGCGGCGGAGGCCCGCCGGGTCACGCTGATCGCCCATGATCAGCGAATAGCAGGAGGGCAGTTCGGTGTGCAGGGCGCGCGCGGCGGCGAACCCGTCGGCGCCAGGAAGGGCGGCGGCCAGCACGGCGACGTCAGGCAGTAACGCCCGCGATGCGGGCACTACCTGGTCGCCGCGCTGCAGTTCCGCGACCACCTCGATGTCGTCAGAACAGGAGAGGAAGGCCACCAGTCCCGCCCGGATCAAGGATGTCTGCTCGGCGATGAGTGTCCTGATCACGCCCCGTCCTCATTCATTCCGGCCGCCCTGCGTGCCCCGGGCGGCCTGGATAGGCCAGCCTCCCATGCACGCGAGCGGGACAGCCCGCTCTCGTGGCGCCCCCTTTCCCTAGGCACCCACGATGATGCCACACTAAGAGTGATCGATAAAGCTCACAGAGTTACCAAACGTGGCCGCTGGCAGCGAGCGCCCCGCGGGGTGCGCAGTGCCGCGAGCCGCTCTTCGACTCTTCGACCGCCTCGGCTGCCACCGGCGTGAGCGGCAGGCTCTCCCGGGTTGTGACAAAGCACAAAGCGGTGACGAGCAAGATTGTGCTGATACCTGGTGCTTTAAGCCCGCACTGCATTGCACACTCGTGGTACATGGCCGGTGCCATCGGTGGATGAGAGCACTCGGGTGGGTTTGTCCGGAGGTGGTGCGGAAACCAATCTAGAGCCGACATCAGGATGGTTATGGCAAACCAGATCCTCTCGCCACGCTTCCTGTCCGAATTCACCGGGCCAATTGTCAATATTCATGACACCTTCCGGCCGGCGTTGGTCGGCGCCAACCCTCATTGGCCACCAAACAAGACGATCGTCTTCGCCTGACGCCGTGCGTCGCGCGGGCCGATCGAGGGAGCTGACTGTGGTGAATGTGCGCAAGGGCTTCGCCAGCCGGGCGGTGCGCCGTGGGTCTGGCCCCCCGGAACCAGCGGCGGCCGGGCCGCGGCCGACGCAGCCCAGGCTGGCCGCGTCGTTGCTGTACCGAGTCCAGCGCCTGCTGGCGCCCAGCCCGTTCTATCGAAGACTGGCCCGGTGGATCGAGGCGTCTGACGTGAGCTACCGGCTTTTTGCCGCCACGGAAAAGGCGGCCAAGAGCGCGATCTTCGGCTGCCAGATGTGCGGTCAGTGCGCTCTCCCCGCCACCGGCTATGCCTGTCCGGTGACCTGCCCCAAGCAGTTGCGGAACGGCCCCTGTGGCGGCGTCGGCGTCGATGGCTCCTGCGAGGTGTATCCCGGCCTGCGGTGCGTGTGGCTGGTCGCATACGAACGGGCCGAGCGCGAGGGTCGCGTGGCTGATCTGGGCCACCTCCAGCGCCCCATCGACTACCGGCGGTGGGGGCAAAGCTCGTGGGTCAACTATTGGCAGGGCCGCGACGACGGCCTGTGGACCGAAGGCAACGGCCTCAACGCCGCCCGGCCGGGCATCTGGCGGTTCGCTCCCTCGATGGCAGCGAGAAGGCAGTGATCCCCGCGCCGGCCTGGCTGGCCGGCGGCCGAGCCTCGCCCGCCGGCCAGGTCCTGCGCCGCCGCCTGGAGTCGGGCGACGTCACGGTGACCGCCGAGATCGGCCCGCCCCGGGGAGCCGATCCGGATGCGATCCGGCACAAGGTGGAGCCGTTGCGCGGCTGGGTGGACGCCGTCAACATCACGGACAATCAGAGCGGGTTCGTACGCTTGTCAAGCTGGGCCGGCAGCCTGCTCGCGCTCGCTGCGGGCGTCGAGCCGGTCATGCAGCTCACCTGCCGCGACCGCAACCGCATCGCGCTTCAGTCCGACCTGTTGTCGGCGGCCGCCCTGGGGATCCCCAACGTATTGCTGATGACCGGCGATCACCCGCGATTCGGCGACCACCCCGAAGCCAAGCCAGTGTTCGATATCGACAGCGTTCAGCTCATGTGGGCGGCTCGGACGATGCGTGATGAAGGCCGGTTGCTGTCCGGCCGGAAGCTGGACCCTCCGCCTGGGTGGCTGATAGGCGCCGTGGAGAACCCATCCGCCCCGCCGACCCGTTTCCGCGCCGCCCGGCTCGGCAAGAAAGTGGCCGCGGGCGCGGAGTTCGTGCAGACGCAGTTCGTCTTCGATGTCGCCGGATTCGCGCAGTGGATGGCCGAGGTCCGCGACCTGGGGCTGGACCGGCGCTGCGGAATCCTGGCCGGCGTGGGGCCGATCCGCTCGTTGCGGGCCCT
>DATGVY010000117.1:0-2702 GCA_035299845.1 Streptosporangiaceae bacterium | reverse complement strand
AGCCGCCGGCACAGCGCCTCGACGGCCCGGGCGTTGCCCTCATCGAGGCCGAAACCCGGCGCGGACGCGCCGGCGCGCATTACGAACAGCTGTACGGCGCTGAACTGTGCCAAGGCGGCCGGCTGCTGGCCGCCAGCCGGGTCGGGCAGCTCCAGCGGAGGTACCGGCCATACGACTTCACCGGCAAGCATGAGGGGTTCCCGGCTGGTCGCCAGGATGCGCAGCTCGGGAGCGGCCTGGAGCAATTGGGCGGCCAGTTTGGCGGTTTGGTCGACCAGGAGTTCGCAGTTGTCCAGGATCAGCAGCATCCGGCTGGTGCGCAGCGCTTCGGCCAGCAGATCGGCCGGGTCCATGGAGCTGTCGTCCCGGATGCCCAAGACGGCCATGACCACGTCCACGGGCGTGCAGGCCCCGGCGAGGGTGGGCCCGGCCAGTTCGGCCAGCCAGACACCATCGGGGAAGGCGCCGGCCGACTGGCTCGCCGTCTCCAAGGCCAGCCGCGTCTTGCCCACGCCGCCAGGCCCGGTGAGGGTCACCAGCCGACGTTCGTCCAACAGCGCCCGTAGTTCGGTTATCGCTGCCGTCCGGCCGACCACGTCGGTGAGCATGGCGGGAAGGTTGGTCCGGGGCCGGGCCGCCAGGGTGGGCGGAGCCGGCACGCATTGAAGGCCCGGGGCCTGTTCGAGAATGGCCTGGTAGAGGCCGGCCAGGCCGGGCCCGGGATCCAGGCCAAGGTCGTCGGCCAGCCGGGTGCGCAGCTCGGTGTAGCTATTCACCGCCTCGGCCTGCCGGCCGGACCGGTAGAGGGCGAGCATGTGCGCCGCGCGCAGCCGCTCGCGCAGCGGATGGCGGGCCACCAGCTCGCCGAGCTCACCGGCCAGCAGGCTGTGCTCGCCCAGCGCCAGCCGGGCCTCGGCCTGCTCTTCCAACGCGGCCAGCCGTTGCTCCTCCAGCCGCGCGATCGCCGCCTGAGCAAACATGGCGTCGGCGAAGTCCGCCAGCGGCGGGCCTCGCCACAATGCCAGCGCATCGGCAAGCAGCTCGGCTTGGTCCCGAACATCCTCGGTCGCGCCGGCCCGCTCTATAAGGGCTGCGAACCGGCGCTCGTCCAGCGCGTCACTCTCGACCTGCAGCAGATAGCCCGGTGACCGGAATGCCACCAGCTCACCGCCGCCCGGCTCGGCGTCCTCCAGCGCCTGCCGCAACCTGCTGACCTTCGAGTGCAAGGCGCCGGCGGGATGGACGGGAAGGTCATCGCCCCACAGATCATCGATCAGCCGGTCCGCCGATACCGGCCGCCCGAGGTGGATCAGGAGATCGGCCAGCAGCGCGCGGACCTTTACCTCGGGAACCGCGACCAGCCTGCCTGCCTCTGTCCATACCGCAAGGGTCCCGAGCAACCCAAAACGCACCAGATCGGGATAGCCCGGCGATCCACACGCCGCCGCGGGCGACCCGTAGGGCGCCGGGGCCTACCGGCAGCGGGCCGACAGCCGGCCGACAGGTGGCCACCGCAGGGTGGACTTTGCGCCGCAGACACCGAAGAGCGGTATGGAGCCCCGTCGAAGACGATGCCGCAGTAAATCGCGACGTACCGGCGTGGTCGGGAAGGCCCGCTCAGGGGCTACCTGGCCAACAAAGAAAGGGGACCCTGGTGAGTCACGACCTGAAGCTGGAGCACCTGTTTGACGCCTTGCCTGAGGTTTCTTCGGCGGGTTCACCGGCATCCAGGCCCCAGAGGAGCTCTAACGCCGATGCGCCGGACCGGATTGTGGAGTCCGAGTGCGAGTTGATCGCGTCCGGGCGTCCGCGAACCCTGCTGGATCGAAAGGCCAAGGTGTTCCAGGGGGTCGACTGGGCGAGGCGCCTGGTCCACCGGTCGACGACAACGATGACGGACGGCTCGGGCATAGAGGTCACCTTCGGGGAGCAGGATGGCAGGACCCCCGGTGACGATCGTGCAGGGCGGCTTGCCGGCCGCCAGGGTCCGAGGTGAGTTCGCGGGGGGCTGGGCCAGCATTCTCGACGGGCTTGGGCGCGCCGTCGCCGCGAGGGTCACGGATCGTTGGTGAAACGTGGTGATCACCCCGCAGGCGGGGCGGCGGGAGTGGGTCAGCCTGGCCGTGCTCGCCCTTCCGTGCCTGCTGTATGCGATGGATCTGACCGTCCTGAATCTGGCGGTCCCGCATCTCAGCGCCGACTTGCGGCCCAGCAGCACTCAGCTGCTGTGGATCGTGGACATCTACGGGTTCCTGGCCGCTGGGTCGCTGGTCACCATGGGCACCCTCGGTGACCGCATCGGCCGCCGCCGGCTGCTGCTGATCGGCGCGGCGGCGTTCGGCGCGACCTCGCTGCTGGCGGCCTGGTCCACGAGCGCGGCGATGCTGATCGCGGCCCGTGCCCTGCTCGGGGTCGCCGGGGCTACCGTGGCGCCCTCGACGCTGTCGCTGATCCGTAACATGTTCGGTGATCCGCGGCAGCGGACGGTCGCGATCTCGGTATGGATCGCCAGCTTCTCGGTCGGCGGCGCGATCGGGCCGCTGCTTGGCGGGGTACTGCTGGAGTGGTTCTGGTGGGGCTCGGTGTTCCTGCTGGCGGTGCCGGTGATGGCGGTGCTGCTGGTAGTCGGGCCGCTGCTGCTGCCGGAGTTCCGCGATCCCCGGGCGGGCCGGCTGGACCTGGTTAGCGCGGCCCTGTCGGTG
>DATGVY010000116.1:0-1704 GCA_035299845.1 Streptosporangiaceae bacterium | reverse complement strand
CATGCGGCGCGGCCGGGCGGCGGTTCTGCAGGCGGCGCAGAAGCAACTCGGCGATCTCCTCGACGCTGCCATAGATGCAGCGCCTAGTGACTCACCCGCAACGGTGGTGTCGGCGGCGGATGCCTTTGTAGCAGGCCAGGTCGCGGATGCGATCACGACTACCCTTGAGGCTCACGGCCGCCCGGGCGGCGACTGGATGAGTCACCTGGTGTGCGGCGCTCTCGGTCGCGTCCAAGATCCGGTGTAAATGAGACGACGGGCGTAGGTTCCCCTTCAAGACGACCAAGTCAACGAAGGAAGGACCCACGCCCGTGGCACATCGAGTATCGCCTACTGACCGTATCCATGGCCACATCGACGAGCTGTTCGCTCAGGACCGTCCGCTGCCGGAGATCTTGGAGGAGGTGGCCCGGCTCGGCGCTCAGTTGCTGATGCAGGCCGCCCTGGAGGCCGAGGTCACCGAGTTCCTGGGCCGGGACCGTTACGCCCGCGCCGCGCTGGCCGAAGACGCCCGGCCCGGTTCCCGTAACGGGTACCGGGAGGTGACCGTCAAGACCACCGCCGGGCCGGTCGGGCTGGCGCGGCCGAAGCTGCGCGGCACCACCGAGGCGTTCGCCTCGCGCCTGTTCGGCGCGCACGTCACCAAGACCAATGCGCTCGAATCCCTGGTCATCGCGTCGTTCATCCGGGGCCTGTCGGTCCGCGATGTCGAGGCCACCCTGGCTGACGCGCTCGGCGACCAGGCCGCAATCTCCAAGTCCACCGTCTCGGCCGTCTGCCAGCAGATCACCGGGGAGTACCAGGCATGGGCCTGCCGCCGCCTCGATGCGGTGACACTGGACTACCTGTTCCTGGACGCCTCCTTCTTCCGGATGCACCCCGGCTCCCCGGCCGAGCCGGTGCTAGCCGCCTGGGGCATCACCACCGACGGCAAGGCCGCGTTCGTCGGCCTGGCGCCCGGCACCGGGGAGTCCGCCGACGCCTGGCACGACTTCCTCGCCGACCTCAAAGAGCGCGGCCTGGCCAGCCCGCTGCTGATCATCTCCGACGGGGCGCCGGGGCTGATCTCCGCGATCGAGCAGGCCTACCCCCAGGCCCTGAGGCAAAGATGCCTGGTGCACCGATGCCGGAACATACTTGCCAAGATCCCGGCCGGGATGCAGGCCGAGGTCAAGGACGCCTACTGGGCGATCTTCGGCACCGAGGACCTCAAGACGCCGCCCGGCCCGCGCCTGGCAGAGATCATCGATCACCGGATCGACGAGTTCGCCGCCCGCTACCAGGCGCTCTACCCGGCCGCGGTCAAGATCCTGCTCACCGACCGGGCCGGCCTGACCGCCTACCTGCGGTTCCCCGCCGAGCACCACAAGCGGATCCGGCACTCCAACTTCATCGAGAGAACCTTCGGCGAGACCCGGCGCCGCACCAAGGTCATCGGCCGGCTCCCCGGCGAGACCAGCTGCCTCACCCTGGTCTGGGCCGTCCTCGACCGGGCCTCCCGCGGCTGGCGCGGCTTCACCATGACCGCCGCCGGGCTGCGCCAGCTCCAGGACCTAATGGGCACATGGCAAGCCACCGCTTCGCACCCCCCGGGCGTTGGAGTGCTCAAGGAAGATCGCGGGGCGTGCCGCTGACAGATCGATGCCTGTCCAGGACTGAGCACATGGATGCCTTGGTGCAGAGAGGCGGGATCTGGACGGCGCG
>DATGVY010000115.1:0-2262 GCA_035299845.1 Streptosporangiaceae bacterium | reverse complement strand
TGATCGCCGAAGTGGCCCGGTTCGGCGATGAGGAACAGCGGGGCCATGTGGCATGGGGATGGCTGGCCGAACGCCGGCCCGCCGAAGCGGCACGGGAGATCCTCGCCGCCGCCGAGGGGATGTCGCCGCTGCTGCGCGGCGTGGCCGTCGGCGTGGTACAGCGGCTCGGCGAAGACGCGTTGCCGGCCTGGCGGGAGCTGACGGCCGCGCCGCGCGTCGGCCCGCACGCCCGTGCGGTGCTGGCCGCCTGGGAGCAGGGACCCGCACCCGCCGACGCTGACTGGGACTGGCTGGCGGTGGAGGCCGCGGCTGCCGCGCTGCAGGACAAGGGCCCGGACGATGCGCTCAGCCGCGTCTGGGAGAGCATGCCGGGGACGGACCTGGACACCTGCCTCGCGCAGGTGCGGGCCACCGGTCACCCGGATGCCGCGGCACTCTCGAGGGCGGTGGCGGAGTTCGCCGCCTCCGGCGCGCCGCGCAGCATCGACCAGGTGGCCGAGCTGAAGGTCTCGCTGTCCGGCTCCCGTCCGCCGATCTGGCGCCGGGTGCGGCTGCCGACCACCGCCACCCTGGCCGACCTGCACCAGGTCATCCTGGTGCTGTTCGGCTGGGACGGCGACCACCTGCACCTGTTCCAGGCAGGAAAGAAACAGTACAGCGACCCGTTCGTGAGCCTGGAAGGGACCGCGGACGACAACGCTGTCCGGGTGCGGGACGTCCTGACGCCTGGCGGGAAGATCGGCTACACCTACGACCTCGGCGCCTGCTGGGAGCACCAGATCGCGCTGGAGCAGATAGTGACGCGTGACCCTGACCAGGACTACCCGGTCTGCGTGGCGTACAAAGGCGACTCCCCGGTCGAGTACTGGTCCGAAGACGACCCCGAAGAACCCGAACCGTTCAACCTGGCCGAGGTCAACCGCAAGCTGGCCGCGCTCGGCGAGGCGGAGGAGTGAAATGGCACCTCGGGCCATGAACGGCGATGAGCCGTCACTCGCCTCCCTCATCGAACGCAGCGCGGAACTGAAGCGGGCCCTGGTCGACTTCGCGCTCAGCCCGCGGTTCGAACGGCATCTGGAGCAGTTCATGCTCGAGGCCGCCGATCCCTTCAAGGAGCTGAGCGAGGGCGAAGCGATCGGCGTCATCGACCGGTTCGCGCTCCAGCACTGCCTGCCGAACGCCAAGACCGTGCTGGACCAGTTCCTGGCCGGCCGGCCGGATCTGACCGCGGCTGATAGGGAGATGCTGCGCGGCTGGCGCGACCCGGTGGAGGGGATCTTCGAGATCCGCCGCAAAGACCGGGACTCGGTCGTCCTGCTGAACCTGCTCGATGACCTGGAATACCGCACGTACTCCAACATGGGCCCGGCTGCTTTCCGTCGGCTGCCCAAGGGCGGATTCCTGTACGCCCGCCTCGTGCCAATCCGCCCGGTTCCAGGTGCCTGGCTCGTCTCAGGGTCGATGAGCGCCTACCGCAAGTCCGGCGCCGCGCACCTCGCGCAGGTCGCGCTCGAACTGGCGACGAAACAGCCCGAACTGGTCTACCGCAATCCCGAGAAAATCGAGCAAGGCTGGACGCAGATGCGGGCGGACAGGGCCGCGTTCGTGGAGTTCTTCGGCGGCGACGAGCTGATCCTCCCGCCTGCCGAGGCCGAGGAACGCATCAGTGCCTACTACCGGCACCGGCAGGAAGCCGCGCTGGCCCGGCAGCCCGCCCGGACCAGGCCACGGAACCTACCCGGCGTCGACGTGCCCGCCTTCGAGCTCCCGCCCCAACTCGCAGACGCGGACACCATCGGCATCATCTACGACGAGGCCGACGGGCTTAACTTCTATAACGAGTACGGGATGCTGCGCGCCCTGTTCGCCGACCCGGCTCTCGCGTCCGGCAAGCAGTACACCGACGTGCTGCGCGGGTACCTGCGATCGGAGACGATCGGGCCCCTGCCGTTCCGCCGCCTGGCCGCCGCCCACCCGGACACGGTCGATGCGGTGTTCCGGAAGGTCCTGCGCAAGCCGAACTTCACCTGGGCCGAGCACGGCGAGGCCCTGATGCGCCGGCGAAAGCCCTGGTACTACGAGCGCGAGCCCCGTCCCGGCATCTCCGTGATCGGCGCCCGCCTCAGCGAACTCGTCCGTCGGTAGATAATGGCCGGACATGGACCTCCACGATCGAGAATGGGGACGCAAGGGCGCGACGCTGAGCGACAAGACGGCTCGCCAGGAGTACGGCCTGACGCAAGATGAGATCTTCGCGGCGAT
>DATGVY010000114.1:0-6464 GCA_035299845.1 Streptosporangiaceae bacterium | reverse complement strand
CCGCGCCCTGCACGTGCACGCCACCGACGATGCCCTGGCCGGGGCGGGCGAGTGGACGCTGCGCCATGAACCGTCCGGGATCACCCTTTCCCGCGGCCACCACAAGGGCGACGTCGCCCTCCGCGGCCCGGCCGCTCGGCTGCTGCTGGTCCTGGTCCGGCGGCTGCCAGCGGACGACCCGGCGGTCGAGGTCGTCGGTGATGGCGCGATGCTGGCCCGCTGGCTGGAGCGCACGCCGTTCTGAGCGCCTGCCGCCGGCCGGGGGCCCCGGGCGGTTACAGCCAGCCCACCCGGGCGCTGATCAGCGGCCCGCTGTCGGCGTCCGGCCCGGTGCCGAGCTGGCCCGCCGCCACCTCGCCGAGCAGCCGGCCGACGGCCGCCATGATCTCCGGCACGCAGGCCCGGAGGCTCTCGGCATCGGCGGCAAGCGACTCGTCCGGATCGAGGCCGGCCCGCCGGAGCAGCGCCGCCAGGTCGGCCAGCTGCTCCCCCACCCAGGCGGCCGGGCGGGCGGAGAGGTCCTCGTCGAACACCCGGTCGCTGGGCTCCCAGCCGGCGAATACCGGGTGATAATGAGCCCGGTCCAGGCTGCCCGGCGGGCTGTCGACCGATTCCAGCAAGTCGGCCCGCCAGACCGGCCTTCCGATCCCGATCGGCTGGGCCGAGTAGATAGAGCCCTTCAGCTCGCCCCGGTCCAGCATCCTGACCTCAAGCCGGACGCCCCGCTCGGCACTCTCCTGGCCTTCGAGCGGCTTGGGGTCGATGAAGTACAGGTCACTGATCAGCACGCCGACCCGGCTGAAGCCAAATGCGTAGAGCATGGCAGCACACCTCTCCTGGGCCGGCTTTCCCTGGCCGCCTGACGGCCCGGCCGGCTAGCCGGCGAACCGCTCGACCTGCCGCATCTTGTTGGTCGCGTCCAGCGCCGCGACCTTGTAGGACTCGGCCAGCGTGGGGTAGTTGAAGACGGCGTCTACCAGGTAGTCGATCGTGCCGCCGCAGCCCATCACGGCCTGGCCGATATGCACGAGCTCGGTGGCGCCGGTGCCGAACACGTGCACGCCGAGCAGCCTGCGGTCCTCCGGCGAGACGAGCAGCTTGAGCACGCCGTAGGAGTCGCCGATGATCTGCCCGCGGGCAAGCTCCCGGTACCGGGAGACGCCGACCTCGAACGGCACGCACTCCTCGGTCAGCTGGTCCTCGGTCTTCCCGATGAAGCTGATCTCCGGAATGCTGTAGATCCCGATCGGCTGCAGCATGCTGGCGGCGTGCACCGGCTCGCCGCAGGCGTGGTGGGCGGCCAGCCTGCCCTGCTCCATCGACGTCGCGGCCAGCGCAGGGAAGCCGATCACGTCGCCGACCGCGTAGATGTTCGGCACCGCGGTGCGGAAGAACTCGTCCACCGCGATCCGGCCGCGGGCGTCGGCGGACAGGCCGGCCGCCGGCAGCCCGAGCTCGTCGGTCATCCCCTGCCGCCCGGCGGAGTACATGACGGTATCGGCCGGGATCTTCTTCCCGCTGCGCAGCAGCGCGATCGCGCCTCCTGGCCTGGTTTCGACCGACGAGACGGTCTCGCCGAACCGGAACGTCACGCCGAGGTCGCGCAGGTGGTACTTCAGCGCCTCGACGACCTCGAGATCGCAGAACTCCAGCATCCGGTCGCGCTGCTCGACCACGGTGACCTTGGTGCCGAGGGCGGCGAACATCGACGCGTACTCGATCCCGATCACCCCGGCCCCGGCGACCACCATCGAGCGCGGCACCCGCTCCAGATGGATGATCCCGTCCGAGTCGATGACCGTGCGCTCGTCGAAGTCGACGCTGGCCGGGCGGGCGGGCGTGGTGCCGGTGGCGATCACGATCTTGTCCGCGCTGATGCCCTGCGATCTGCCCTTGCCGTCATCGACCTCGACCGCGTTCGGCCCGGCGAACTGCGCTGTCCCGGTGACGATGCTGACCCTGTTGCGGGTGAGCTGGCTGCGGACGACGTCGTTCTCCCTGCTGACCACATGCTGCGTGCGCGCCGACAGGTCGGCGATGGTGATCTCGTCCTTCATCCGGTAGCTCTGCCCGTACATCTCCCGCTGGTCGAGCCCGGTCAGGTAGAGCACGGCCTCCCTGAGTGTCTTGGACGGGATCGTGCCGGTGTTCAGGCATACGCCGCCCATCATGCCCGGGCGCTCGACGATGCCGACATGCCGCTCGAGCTTGGCCGCCGCGATGGCCGCCTTCTGGCCGCCAGGGCCGGAACCGATGACCAGCAAGTCGAAGTCGTGCACGATCACCAGTGTGACCTGGCCGGCCGGGACTATCTAGGGTCTGGCCGGTCCACGTTGTGGTGCCGCGAGGCCGAGGCTATCCATTGATCCTCGCCCCGCGGCAGCAGCAAGAACCGGGTCTCCACCCGCTGGCCGCCCTCGTGATCCCCATAGCACAACTCGATCGTCATGTCCTGCCGTTTCGTGACGCCTCCGCCGCGTCGCCGAACTGCGGATCCGCCGGATCACGGAATGCGCCCTGCCAGAATCCGATTCCGGCTGTGCACTGACGGCGAGCTGCCCGCGGGTTCGCGGCCGGCTGGCGGTTCGCCGCCCCGGTCGTCACCTATCGCCGGCCGGGATATAGAGGTCGCGGCTCTGCGGGCGGAAGGCGGCCCAGCCCAGGTCCTGGTCGTTCATGATGACGCCGCCCGCAAAGCGCCAGCCGTGCACTACCGCGATGCCGCGGCCGGCGTTGCGCAGGGACAGGGCCAGGTAGATGACGCCGTCCTCGTGCTGCGCGTCCCCGCCGCCGCCCGGGGCCTTCAGCCACTTCTGGTCCGCGAACATGATCTTCTGCTCTGCGTCCTGCAGCCGGGAGGGCGTCAGCAGCGGCCGCAGGCCGGCCAGCAGGGACCGCTCGGCGGCGCGGGCGGCCCGGTTCGCCGACCTGACCGAGGCGAACGTCGACACCGCCAGCACCAGCGTGCCGCCCGCGGTAGCCAGCGACGCGATCGTCGCCCAGTCCGGCTTTGCCACGAGTCAAGGCTAGGCGATCATCGCCCTGGCTGGCCGGCGCTGGGCCTGCACTGCTAGACTGGTTATCGCCTAAATGCGATATAATATCCGTTTTATCCCTTCCTGATGTCAGCTCGTCGTTACATCTCGTGAGGCCACAGTTGCGCAACGCGCTGCGGGAATTCGTGCTCGACGGCAGCGGCATGCCCGAGTCCGACGATTACCTCGTGGCGCTGGGGACGCGGCTCCGCTGGCAGGGCGACGGCCGGGCCAGGACCGTCCGGCGGGCCTGGCTGGATACCTTTGACTGGCGGCTTTACCGGGCCGGCCTGACGCTCGAGCTCACCAGCGCGCGCGGTGCCGCCGAGCTGACCCTGACCGGCCGCGACGGCGCGGTGGTCGCCGCCCAGCCGGCCGGGGCCGCGGGCAGCAGGCCGAGATGGCCAGCCCTGCTCGCCGCGCTGCCGGTCGGCCCGCTGCGCGAGCGGCTCGCCCCGGTGGTGGGGGCGCGTGCGCTGCTGCCTGTCGCGCGGGCCGGCAGCACCCTGCACGAGCTGCGGGTACTGAATTCCGACGACAAGACGGTCGCCCGGGTCACCGTGGACAGGATGTGCCTGAGCTACCCGGCGCGGGCAGCGCTGCCGCCGCGCCTGACGGTGACCGCGCTGCGCGGCTACCAGGCGCAGGCCGACCGCCTGGCTGACATCCTGGCCGCCGCGCGCGGGGTGACGGACGGCGCCTCCGGGGCGCTGGAGGCGGCGCTCGCGGCGGCAGGCCGCCAGCCGGGCGACTACACGGGCAAGATCAGCGTCCGGCTGTCCCCGCAGGCGCCGGCCGTGACGGCGGTCGCCGCCGTGCTCCAGCAACTGCTCGGCACCATGCAGGCCAACGTGGCCGGCGTGGTGCGCGACATCGATTCGGAGTTCCTGCACGATCTGCGCGTCGCCGTCCGGCGCACCAGGTCGGCGCTCAAGCTGGCCGGCGACGTGCTGCCGGCCGGCCTGGCTAGCCGGTTCCGGCCCGAGTTCAAGTGGCTCGGCGACCTGACCACGCCGACCAGGGACCTCGACGTGTACCTGATGGGCTATGACGCGATGGCGGCCGGCCTGGTCGCGGCTACGCCGGCCGAGCTGGCGCCGTTCCATGATTACCTGGCCCGGCAGCGCGCGGCCGAGCACCGGCAGCTGGCCCGTGGGCTGCGTAGCTCCAGGTTCTCCCGGCTCACCAGCGAATGGCGGGAAGCCCTGGGCAGCGCGGCCGCCAGCCGCAAGACGCGTCCAGCGGCCGCCCAGCTCGCCGCCCGCCGGATCCGCCGGGCGCACCGGCGGGTGCTCGACGACGGCGGCGCCATCACCGCGACCTCCGCCCCGGAGAGCATGCACGAGCTGCGCAAGCGCTGCAAGGAGCTGCGCTACCTGCTGGAGATCTTCGGCTCGCTGTATGACCCCGGCGAGCACTGGCAGGCCGTCAGGGAGCTGAAGTCGCTGCAGGACTGCCTCGGCGAGTTCCAGGACACCGAGGTGCAGCGCGGCGAGATCCGCGCGTTCGCCGCCCAGATGATGGACGAGCGGACCGCGCCGGTCTCGACGCTGCTCGCCATGGGAGAGATCGCGGCCGGGCTCGCCGAGCGTCAGCGGCAGGCGCGGAGCGAGTTCGCCGGGCGGTTCCGTGACTTCGCGAGCCCGGCCAGCCAGCACCGGATCCGGGCCATGACCGAGGCGGCCGCATCGTGAAGATCCTCGCCACTTACAACATCAAGGGCGGGGTGGGGAAGACCGCCACCGCCGTCAACCTGGCCTACCTGGCGGCCAGGAACGGCTACCGGGTACTGCTCTGGGACCTCGACCCGCAGGCCGCCGCCACGTTCCTGTTCCGCGTCCGGCCGCGGGTCAAGGGCGGCGGCAAGGGGCTGATCCAGGGCACCCGCAGCCTGGACGCGGCGATCAAGGGCACCGACTACGACCACCTGGACCTGCTGCCGGCCGACTTCACCTACCGGAACCTGGACCTGCTGCTCGACGCGGCCAGGAAACCGGCCCGCAAGCTCGGCCGGCTGCTCGGGCCGCTGCGGTCGGAGTATGACGTCGTCTTCCTCGACTGCCCGCCGAGCTTCTCGCTGCTGTCCGAGAGCGTGCTGCATGCCGCCGACACGCTGCTCGTGCCGCTGATCCCGACCACCCTGTCGGTCCGCACGCTCGACCAGCTGACCGAGTTCATCGCGGGCTTCGACGGCCAGCGGCCGGTTATTCTCGCGTTCTTCTCCATGATCGACCGGCGCAAGCGGCTGCACAAGGAGATCGCCGAGCAGCTGCCCGGGCAGCGATCCGATGTGGCGGCCACGGCCATCCCGGCCCTGTCGCTGATCGAGCAGATGTCCGTGCGGCGCGCCCCGGTGACCGCGTTCGCGCCGCGCAGCAGCGCCGCCCGCAGCTACGCGCAGCTGTGGGCGGAAGCGCGGGCGCGCGCCGGGCTGTCCTGAATGGGTGATCCCGCTAGGCCGGCGCCTGGCTCTGTCCTGCCCGGAGGATAGCTGCCGGCCCAGCCTACGGGCTGCTAGGCACCGCAACGCAGAGTCACACCTGCACCTTTGTGACCCATTGCGCGCCTCCGCCGCATCCATCCGGGGCATGCTAGGTAGTGCGATGTTGCGCCAGAAAGAGGGGGCCCTGTGAGTCGCAGGCTGCTCCGGCTCGAGATACCGGTCTTCCCGGACCGGCGGATGTTCCGGATACACGACGCGACCGCCGATGCGGACGCGCTGGGCGGCCCCGTGCCGCCCAGCGACGGTCTCGTCAGCTCCAACCGGGAACAGCTGCTCGTGATGAGCCTCCAGGAGAACGTCGGGGTGCGGGTGACCATCGAGGAATGGGACAGCGCGCCGCCGGCCTTCAGCGACGGCTACGAGGACGAGGGCAAGTGCGTCCTGTACCTGCGCGGCCAGCTCAGCGTCGACATGGGCACCGCCGGCCACGCCATCAGCGGCCTGCGGCTGGCCGGCGGCGTCGGCGACTACGGCGTGCGGGTCTACGCCCGTAACCGCGCGGAGGTGGTGCGCTTGTACGGCGAGCTCTTCGAGCGGGACTTCGACCCGCTCGGTGATGATTTCCAGCAGGCCCGCAAGCAGCTCGACGGGCTGGAGCAGTACCTGCTGCAGTTCTGGCGCGAGGCCTGACGCCGCTAGCCGGGCCGGGCCGGGCGGGCGATCTTCCCGGCTGATGGATGTCCTGCTACCGGGCGCCCGCGCCGGGGAACGGGACATTGATGGGGCTTCAGCCTGACCGAGCCTGCTGGCGGCCGGCCGGAGTTCTGGCCGTGCTGGTGTCACCGCCGCCCTGGCCCGACGTGGCCTTCCCCGCGGCGAGGATCCGGTCGGCCGCCGGGGCATTGCCGGTGGCCGGGGCCTTGCCCGCCGCGCCAGTGGTTCCCGTGCTGCCCGTCGTGGCCGGCTGGCTGGCCCGCGCCGTCTGC
>DATGVY010000113.1:0-8558 GCA_035299845.1 Streptosporangiaceae bacterium | reverse complement strand
CGAACCCCGGCGCGACCACGTTCGAGGTGATGCCGCGCGACCCGAGCTCCCGGGCCAGCGACCTGGCCAGCCCGACCAGGCCCGCCTTGGACGCTGCGTAGTTGGCCTGGCCGCCCGAGCCAAGCAGGCCGACGACCGACGAGATGAAGATGATCCGCCCGCGCCGCATCCTGATCATGCCGCGGACGGCCCGCTTGGCGACGCGGTAGGCGCCGGTCAGGTTCGTATCGAGCACGGCGCCGAAGTCGTCCTCGCTCATCAGCGCGAGCAGCTGGTCACGGGTAATCCCCGCATTCGCCACCACGACCTCAACCGGCCCGTGCCCGGCCTCCGCCGCGGTGAACGCCGCGTCCACCGCTGACGGGTCGCGCACGTCGCACTTGACGACGGTCAGTCCCGGCACCTCAGCGCCGGAGCGGGAGGTCACGGTGACGGCGTCGCCCGCGGCGGCGAGCCTGCGGGCGATCGCCAGCCCGATCCCCCGGTTGCCGCCGGTGACCAGAGCAGATCGGCTCATCTGCGGTAACACCTCCGGGCAAGCGGATCAGCGGGTGCGATCCTGGCGAGCGTACCTGGCCCGCTCCGCGGGCGCGGGCGTGGGATATGTTGCCCCCGTGGATCAGAGCGCAGCCAGTGCCGGGGCCGGCCGCATCGACGAGGATTTCACCGCCCGCCCGCTCCGCGAGCTGGCGGCCGCCGCGCTGGAGCGCGCATCGGGCCTCGGCGCCGAGCATGCCGATTTCCGCGCCGAGCGCATCATCCGGCAGCGGATCCGGCTGTCCGACGGGCATCTGGAAACCCTCTTCGACACCGACGACCTCGGCCTCGCCGTCCGGGTAGTCGTGGACGGCACCTGGGGTTTCGCCTCGGCGGTCGACCTCACTGCCGACGACGCCGCCCGGGCCGCCAGCCAGGCCGTCGATGTCGCCAGGGTGGCGGCGCCGCTCGCCGCGGAGCGGATCGAGCTCGCTGGCGAGCCCGCGCACGGTGACGTGACGTGGGTATCGGACTACGAGATAGACCCGTTCAGCGTCGGCGTGGCCGAGAAGATCGCGCGGCTGGCGGACTGGAGCTCCGGCCTGCTCGCGCACGACCGGGTTGATCATGTGGACGCCTCCCTGCTGCAGGTCAAGGAGTGCAAGTTCTACAGCGACGGGGCGACCACGGCCACCCAGCAGCGGGTCCGGGTGCACCCGCAGCTGACGGCGGTGGCGGTGGAAGCGGGCGGCCGGTTCGAGACGATGCGCACGCTGGCCCCGCCGGCCGGCCGCGGTTACGAGTACCTCACCGGCACCGCGTGGGACTTCCCGGCCGAACTTGCCGGGATGCCGGACCTGCTGGCGGCCAAGCTGGCCGCGCCTACCGTGCCGGCCGGCCGCTATGACCTGGTGATCGACCCGTCGAACCTGTTCCTTACGATCCACGAGTCGATCGGGCACGCGACCGAGCTCGACCGGGCGCTTGGCTATGAGGCGGCCTACGCGGGCACCTCGTTCGCCACCCCGGATCAGCTGGGCAGCCTGCGGTACGGCTCACCGGTGATGCGCGTCACCGGAGACCGGACCGCGCCGCACGGGCTCGCCACGATTGGCTACGACGATGAGGGCGTCGCCGCGCAGTCCTGGGACCTGATCACTGGCGGCGTGCTGACCGGGTACCAGCTGGACCGCCGGATGGCCAGGCTGACGGGCCTGGGCGCGTCAAATGGCTGCGCGTTCGCCGACTCGCCAGGTCACATGCCCATCCAGCGAATGGCCAACGTCTCGCTGCAGCCTGCTGGGGATGGCCCTTCCACGGAGGAGCTGATCGCCGGGGTGGAGCACGGTATCTACGTCGTCGGCGACAAGAGCTGGTCGATCGACATGCAGCGGTACAACTTCCAGTTCACCGGCCAGCGCTTCTACAAGATCTCCGGCGGGCGGCTGGCCGGCCAGCTGCGTGACGTGGCCTACCAGGCGACCACGACGGACTTCTGGAACTCCATGGAGGCCGTCGGCGGCCCGCAGACCTACGTGCTCGGCGGCGCGTTCAATTGCGGCAAGGGCCAGCCCGGCCAGGTCGCGCCGGTCAGCCATGGCTGCCCGGCCGTGGTCATGCGCGGAGTCCGGATCCTGAATACCGTGGAAGAGGCGTCATGACCCGGCAGGCACCCCAGGCAGTCGTCGAGCGTGCGCTGCAGGCGGCGCGGTGCGACGACTGCGTGGTGATCGCGGACGAGACCTCGTCGGCCAACCTGCGCTGGGCCGGCAACACGCTGACCACCAACGGCGTCTCGGTGTCCCGCCAGCTGACGGTCATAGCGGTCACCCGCAGCGGCAACGCGGCGGCGGTCGGCGTCGTGTCCAGGGCCGGCGTTCGTGACGACCAGATCGCCGACGTGGTGTGCGAGGCCGAGCACGCCGCAGCGGCCGGCTCGCCGGCCGAGGACGCGCTGCCGCTGGTGGCTCCGGACGGCATTGCCACCGGGACTACTGGCTGGGACGAGCCCGTCGCAGGCACCGAGATCAGCGTCTTCCGGTCATTCGCGCCCGCGCTCGGTGCTGCATTCGGCGCCGCGGCGTCCGCCGGGCGCAGGCTGTACGGATTCGCGGAGCATTCGCTGACCTGTACCTTCCTCGGCAGCTCCAGCGGCCTGCGGCTGCGGCACGACCAGCCGGCCGGCAAGGTGGAGATCAACGCGAAGTCGGCGGACCTGGCCAGGTCCGCCTGGGCGGGCGCGGGCGCGGCGGACTTCGCCGGCATTGACGTGGCCGGCCTTGAGGCCGGGCTCGCCCGGCAGCTCGGCTGGGCGTCGCGGCGGGTCGATCTGGCGGCAGGGCACTATGAGACCCTGCTGCCGCCCGCCGCCGTGGCTGACCTGATGATCTACCTGTACTGGTCCGCAGGCGCCAAGGACGCCCTGGACGGCCGGACGGTGTTCAGCCAGCCTGGCGGCGGCACCAGGGTCGGCGAGCGGCTGGCCAGCGCCGCCCTGACGCTGCGCAGCGATCCTGGCGCGCCCGGCCTGGAGTGCGCGCCCTTCGTGATCGCGCACGCCTCAAGCCGTGACTCCTCCGTCTTCGACAACGGGCTCCCGCTGGCCCCGACCGACTGGATCTCCGCCGGGGAGCTGGCCGCCCTGACCCAGACCCGCCACTCGGCGCAGCAGTCCGGGCTGCCGGTGACGCCCGCGATCGGCAACCTGATCATGGAGGTGCCGGGTGCCACCGCGTCGGTCGACGACATGATCGCCAGCACCGAGCGCGGCCTCCTGCTGACCTGCCTGTGGTACATCCGCGAAGTGGATCCGGCTTCCCTGCTGCTCACCGGGCTGACCAGGGACGGGGTGTACCTGGTGGAGAAGGGCGAGGTGACGGCGGCGGTGAACAATTTCAGGTTCAACGAGAGCCCGGTCGCCATGCTCGGCCGGATCACCGAGGCGGGCGCCACGGCGGTGGCGCTGCCGCGCGAGTGGAACGACTTCTTCACCCGCGCCGCGATGCCGCCGCTGCGCGTCGAGGGCTTTAACATGTCCTCCGTCAGCCAGGCCAGCTAGCAGCCTAGGCATCCTCAAGGCGGAAGCCGACCTTGAGCCCGATCTGGAAGTGCGCGACGTCGCCGTCCACTATCTGGCCGCGGATCTGAGTGACCTCGAACCAGTCCAGGTGCCGCAGGGTCTGCCCGGCACGGTGCAGCGCGCCCCGGATGGCCGGCTCGATTCCCTCCGGCGAGGTGCCGACGATCTCAGTGACACGATAGGTGCGGTCGCTCATGTTCCCTCCAGGGATGGAGATATGACTACCGACGCCGCTCAGCTGCAACGCCGGGCCAGGGGGCTGCTGCCCTCCGAGGTCTACGACTACTACGCCGGAGGGTCGGGATGCGAGCGGACACTGCGGGCCAATGCGAAAGCGTGGCGGCGGGTCTGGCTGGCGCCCCGGGTGCTGCGCGACGTGTCGGCGGTGGATACCGGGGCCTGCCTGCTGGGCGCGGCGATGGCGACGCCGGTCGGCGTGGCGCCGACCGCCTTCCACCGGATGGCGCATCCCGAGGGCGAGCTGGCCACGGCTGCAGGCGCGGCCGGTGCCGGGGCCCTCTACGTGCTGAGCAGCCGGAGCAGCTGCCGGATCGAGGATGTCGGCGCGGTGGTCGCTGGCCAGGGGGGCACCTGGTGGTTCCAGGTCTACGTCATGCGGGACCGCGGGCTTACCGCCAGCCTGGTCCGTCGCGCGGCCAGGGCGGGCGCATCGGCGCTCGTGCTCACCGGCGATACTCCCGTGGTCGGCCGCAAAGCGCGGGGCGGGCAGGGCAGGCCCGTGGTCAGCGATGCGGACTTCCTGGTGAACCTGGGGCCGCTGAGTGATCCCGGCGCGGCTGAGCAGGCGGCCGACGTGACCTTTGCCGACATCGGCTGGCTCGCGGAGATCAGCGGCGGGCTGCCGGTGGTGGTGAAGGGCGTGCTGCAGCCCGACGATGCGCTGGCCTGCGCCGCCCACGGGGCCGCCGCGGTGATCGTGTCCAACCATGGCGGGCGCCAGCTCGACGGCGCCATCGCGGCGGCCTTTGCCCTGCCGGGCGTGGCCGCCGCCGTGGCGGCCGGCATCGGAGTCTACGTGGACGGCGGGATCCGGGACGGCCAGGATGTGCTGGCGGCGCTCGCGCTTGGTGCCCGGGCAGTGTTCGTCGGCCGGCCGGTGCTCTGGGCCCTCGCCTGCGGCGGCGCGGATGGCGTCCGCGAGCTCCTGGCCGGGCTCACCGGCGACCTGGCCTACCTGATGGCCCTGGCGGGCGCGGCCTCGGTGGCCGAGGTCCCCGCCGCGGCCAGGGCGGGATCCGGTTAGCCACGGCCGCGACGGCCGGCCGCCGGGCTAATGCCGGGTCGCTGCCAGTAGCAGCAGGACTGCGGCAGGCATACCGTGGGAACGTGCGAGTCACTCGCGGCGCCCGGCGGGACCGGGCCCACCTGGTCACCGAGGCGCGGCGGCCGATGTCGGAGGACATTGCCTACCGTCAGCGCCGTTACCTGATCATGATGGGTATCCGGCTTGGCTGCTTCGTCGTCGCGGTCGTGTTGTTTGCCAACGGCGCCGGGTGGCTCACCGCGGTCCCCGCGGTAGGCGCGATCATCATTCCTTACTTTGCCGTCGTCTTCGCCAACGGCGGCCGCGAGCCGACCAGCCGGCGCGGATTCCAGGTATACGAGCCGGATCTGCCGGAGCGGTACTCCGGCATCCAGCGGAACTCATACCCTGGCACCGCCGAGGAGCCGCCGGGCGGGCCCGCGTCACCGGGCCAGAATCAGACATGACGGGCAACAACGGCGCGCCTTCGCCGATAGCGCATACCCGGCATCGAGCACGGCCGGGAAACTGCTGATCAGCAAGGATCAGCGGGACTCCATGACGAGATCCGCTTCGTAATCCGGTCTTGACGCGCTAGGGGGGGTTTCGGTGTAACATGCTTACCGGTGCTCTGGTCCCCCGCCGGGGCACCGTTGCCGGCGTTCCGGGCCCCCGTCGGAGCGCCGATGAATGCGACGCCGGGTGGTTTGCCCCCGTAGCCACCCGGCGTCGCTCTATTTTCCCTCCCGCTGCCGCTACTCGGTCTTACGGAACTCGGCGATCGCGACCGTCATCATTCCCAGGCCCATGATCGCAACGATCCCGATCGACAGCCAGAGCGGCACCAGCCAGCCACCCCAGGTGAGGCCCGGCGCAAGATGCTGCTCGAACACCGCGGGAATGCTGAGATGGCTGAAGACCGCGTTGCGCATTGGGCCGACGATGTAGGTCAGCGGGTCGATGCGGGTGAGCACGCTCAGCCAGGCGGGCAGCCCGGTGAGCGGATACAGCGCGCCGGACAGGAAGAACAGCGGCATTACCAGCATCTGGGTGAGCGCCATGAATGCCTGGAACTGCTTGATCCGCGCCGCCATCATCACCCCGAACGCCGTGAGGGTAAATGACAGCAGAAGCAGCTCGCCGATCAGGGTGACAATCAGTACCGGGTTGTAGGGCACATCGGCAAAGCCGGCCAGGATCAGGAAGACAATGCCCTGAAATGTCGCGATCGTGGCGCCGCCGAGGCACTTGCCAATCACGATCGACGCCCGGCTAACCGGCGCCACCAGGATCTCGCGGAGGAATCCGAACTCCCGGTCCCACACGATTGACGCAGCCGAGAATATCGCGGTGAACAGTACCGACATCGCCAGCACGCCGGGATAGATAAAGGTCTTGAAGCTGACTCCCGGCGGCATGCTGCCGCCGGCCAGCGAGGACAGCCCGGTGCCGAGCACGAAAAGGAAGAGCACCGGCTGGATGAGCGAGGTGACCGCGCGCAGCCGGTCGGTACGGAACCTGATCAGCTCACGCCGCCAGACGATGCCGATCGCCCGCAGGTCGTGCCGCAATCCGCGCTCGGGCACCGCCACCCTGATCTGGCCGACCAGCGCAGTTGCCTCCGGAGCGGGCGCTAGCTCAGTCGCCATGGCTCATCTCCTCCCGCTGAACCGCGCGGCCATCCGGCGCATCGCATCGGTGCCGGATGCCTCCGCGTCGCGGATCGTCGTTCCGGTGTAGGACATGAAAACATCGTCAAGCGACGGGCGGGAAACGCTGACCGACCGGATCGGCACGGAGAACTCGGCGAACAGCCGCGGCACGAATTGCTCGCCCGCGGCTACCGAGAAGGTCACCGCGCCCTCGCGCATGACGGCCTGGATGCCGAACGCTTCCGCCAGTGCGGCCACGGCGGCCTGGTCGTCGGCCGTGTGGATCTGCACCCGGTCCTTGCCGACGCTCGCCTTCAGGGCCTCCGGGGTATCGATCGCGACGATCTGGCCGTGATCGATGATCGCGATCCGGTCACAGTTCTCCGCCTCGTCCATGTAGTGCGTCGTCAGGAAGATGGTGATGTCCTCGCGGCCCTTGAGCTCGTTGATGTACTTCCAGATCGACGATCTGGTCTGCGGGTCGAGGCCGACGGTGGGCTCGTCGAGGAACAGGACGCGGGGGGCATGGAGCAGGCCGCGGGCGATTTCCAGCCGCCGTTGCATTCCGCCGGAAAAGGTGCTGACCAGGCTGTCCTTGCGGTCCCAGAGATCAACCATGTCCATGACCTGGCGCATCCTCGGCGCCACCGCGGCCCTCGGCACGCCGTAGAGCTCGGCGTGGAACCGCAGGTTCTGCGCGGCGGTCAGGTAGGTGTCAAGGGTCGTGTCCTGGAAGACCAGCCCGATGTTGCGGCGGACCGCGTCCCGTTCCCTGGCCGCGTCGTGCCCCGCCACGAAGGCCTTGCCCGACGTGGCATTGGCCAGGGTGCAGAGGATCTTGATGGTCGTCGTCTTGCCCGCGCCGTTCGGGCCTAGGAACCCGAAGGTCTCTCCCCTGGCCACCTCGAAGTCGATGCCGCGGACCGCCTCGATCTCGCCATACCGCTTGGTCAGGCCGGCTACCGAGATGACCGGGCGCCGGTCGTCGGCGTTCGCTGCCGCCCCGGCGGCCATGCTGGCGGCACCGGTGTGCGCTGCCACTGTCGCTGCCTCCCTTGCCTGCTGCTGCTTGCGAGCCTAACGGGGGCCGGCGTCCGGCTCGCCGGGCCGCTCGGGGTTGCCGTCCTCGTCATCGGCGGCGAGCAGCCGGTAAAGTGCCCGCCGGGCGTCGGTGAGCACCTGGCGCGCCTGGCCGATCTGGGTCTCACTGCCCGCGCTCAGGACCTGGAACGCGGCCATGGCCACCTGCCCGATGAGTTTCCGCATGTCCACCGCGGCACCGCCGGCGTTCCCGGTCACGGTGTCCCACGGCGCGTCGAGCTCGGCCGGGTGGGTCTCGGCGTAGTGCAGGCCGTCCTCGGTCAGGACGAACGCCCGGCGGCCGCTGTCCCCCGCTTCCGCGCGGATCAGGCCTTCATCCTCCAGTTGCTGCAGTGCCGGGTAGACCGACCCAGGACTCGGCCGCCATACCCCGCCGCTCCGCTCGCTGATTTCCTGGATGATCTGGTATCCATTCATCGGGCCCTCGGCCAGCAGCGCGAGCGCAGCGGCTCGCACATCTCCGCGCTTGGCCCGCGGGCCTCGCATCATCCTCGGATCCCCGAGCCACGTACCGAGCCCGGGAAACCCCGGCGGGCCGCCGAACCCTGGCCGGCCGGCGAATCCCGGGCCGCGGCCATGACCTCGCCTGCCGCCTCCTCTGCGGCGCCAGGCCTCTTCGTCGCCCCGGTGCCGCCAGCTGTCCTCTTCACGCATGTCCCGTGCTCCCTGTCTGCCTGATGTGCTGCTCCCTGGAGTGCTGCGGACGCAGGGGTGCGTCCGACGTCGAAGATGTTCTTATGACGTGAGCAGTAACTCAAAGATATATCGTTATAGGTCGGATAGCAAGGCCAGCGCCGGACGTTGAGGACGAGCTATATCGCCGGCGGTTCAGGCCCGAGGCCCGGCATGGCTGGTGGCTGTCCGCGCCGTCCGGGGCCGCGCCGTCCGGGGCCGCGCCGTCCGGGGCCGGGCCGTGCAGGGCGGCCGTCCGCCTGCCGGCCCTGCAGGCATGCTGCCCGGGCCAGCCGCCGATGGCCGACATCGC
>DATGVY010000112.1:0-1590 GCA_035299845.1 Streptosporangiaceae bacterium | reverse complement strand
CAGGCCGCTCGTGCCTGGCCCGGCCGCCGTTACCGACCCCGCCATTACCAGGCCCGCCGCTGCCGAGCGCGCCATTCCCCATCCCAGCAGCGCCATTCGCTATCCCAGCAGCGCTATGGCCCGGGGCGCTGATGGCGGGCCCGCCATGACCCGATGCGGTGTTCAGCCTCGGAGCCAGGCGCGTGACGGTCGCCTCACCGGGCGGCGGCGCGGCTGGCTCCGGAGGCTCGGTACCTGGCAGCGACATCCGGGCGGCGTTGTCATCGGCCGGCTGCACGTGCCTGCGGCGCGGATCGAAGATCCACTCGGACACGTGCAGGCGGCCGCCGGAGATGAAGGTCAGCTGCACCTGCCAGCTTCCGTCGCCGCGCTTCTTCGCGTCCCACTGCGCGTCTTCCGGATCGGCGCCGAACGCGTTCAGCCGCTCGGCCACTATCTCGCCCAGCCGCGGACCCGGGGACGAAGGGATGGCGTCCCCCGGGCGTCTTACCGACGCCTTCTGGGCCTGATCCGCGATGTAGGCGCGCTCGGCCAGGACCGGACCCTCGAACCAGCGCACGCGCTCGACCGCGATGCCGGCCGCGTCCGCGATTTCCTCTACCGTTTCCCCGGCCCGGATTCGTGCCTGGATCTCCTTGGGTCGCAACGGGCTCTCCACTTCGATCTCGTACTGCGCGAGCCGGGAGGTCTGGCCGAGGGCAACCGCCCTGAGTCGCTCGTCAATCGGCAACGTGAAGCGTGCGCTACGCCCCGGCACCGCGAGGACAGCGTATCGGCCGTCCTCGCTCACCGCGACGAAGCGCAGTTCCTGCATCGTCGTCCCTTCCGCTCCGGCCCGCCCGCGTGCCGGTCCTGCAACCGCCGACTGTCGCGCCTTCCTGGCGCCATCCCGGCGTACTCTAGCCGAGCGGCCGACCCCGAGGCCCTAGACCACTCCACCTCCCTGAGTCTGTCGCGTCCTGAACGCCAAGGCCAGCACCACGCCCGGCATGTCCGGAGTTAATCCCGCCATCGCGCCCTCAAAAGGATCGCTGCTCTCCTGCGTGGCCGAACACCCCGGGGTCAGGCCCAGCCAGCTTAGGGCAGGTCAGCGGCTCCGCGGCGCCGCGGGCTCGGTGTCCCGCTCGGTGCCTTCCCCGCCCGGCTGCTGGTCGACCCGGCTGAGGTTGGACGGCCACCAGTTCCATCGGCCGAGCAGGATCACCGTGCACGGCACCAGCACGGTGCGGACGATGAAGGTGTCCATCAGCACACCGAGCGCCAGGCCCACGCCGACGTCGCGGATCTGGCTGCCGCCCGAACCCCGGCCGCCGACCAGCGCGAACACCGAGAACGTGCCGGCCAGCACCAGCCCGGCCGAGGTCACCGTGGTTCCGGTAGCGCTGAGCTTGATGAAGATGATGACGGACAGCCCGAGGGCGGCGAAGTATGAAAGCGCCACCGACGCGATCAGGTACAGCGGCGCGATCAGCGACCGCATAACCAGGCAAAGCAGCAGCCCGATGACGACGATGGCGATCGGGACGACATGGACTAGAGGACCTTCGGTGCCACGTCTTTGACGTCAGTCCTGAGTGTGACAGTGGGTAA
>DATGVY010000111.1:0-7456 GCA_035299845.1 Streptosporangiaceae bacterium | reverse complement strand
CCCAGGGCCGGCCGCCCCCTGAATTGCCCAGGCCGGGACCGGCCCGCCCGGAACTCAGCCGTTTGACCGAGTGCCGCACGGGACCGCCCGAGCCGGGGCCGGCCCACCCCGGAACTCGGCCCGGGGGACCAGCTGACGAAGGTGACGGCGCAGCCGGATTCCGTCCCGCCGTGGCCAGCTTCGTAACGGCGCTGTCTTGACCACAGGTGCCTGGTCCTCGCCCTGCGCTGCGCGATCTACGATGGGCAGCGCCAGAGGTCCCGCACGAGGATGTGCCGACAATGCCCGATTTCAGCTACACCGACCTGCTGCCGCTCGGTCCGGACAGCACCGGATACCGCCTGGTGACTGATGCCGGGATCAGCGCCAGGCGGGCGTTCGGCCGGGAATTTCTTGAGGTTGAGCCGGGGGTCCTCACCCAGCTGACGGCAGCGGCCATGCGCGACATCGCTCATCTGCTGCGGCCGGGTCACCTCCGGCAGCTCCGCTCGGTCCTTGATGACCCCGAGGCCAGCGGCAACGACCGCTTCGTCGCGCGTGACCTGCTGAAGAACGCGTGCATCGCGGCCGGCGGGGTGCTGCCGATGTGCCAGGACACCGGCACCGCGATCGTGATGGGCAAGCGCGGCCAGCACGTGCTCACCGACGGCCGGGACTGCGAGCACATTGCGCGGGGCGTCTACGACGCCTACACGCAGCTGAATCTCCGCTACTCGCAGCTCACGCCGCTGACCATGTTCACCGAGCGCAACACCGGCACGAACCTGCCCGCCCAGATCGAGCTCTACGCCACCGCAGGCGGGGAGTACAGGTTCCTGTTCATGGCCAAGGGCGGCGGGTCGGCGAACAAGTCATTCCTGTACCAGCAGACCAAAGCGGTGCTGAACCCCGCGTCCATGCTCGCGTTCCTCGAGGAGAAGATCCGGTCCCTGGGAACCGCCGCCTGCCCGCCCTACCACCTTGCAATTGTGGTCGGCGGGACCAGCGCCGAGTTTGCGCTGAAGACAGCGAAGTACGCATCCGCCCGCTATCTCGACAGCCTGCCGCGCGCGGGCGGCGGGGCCGGGCACGGGTTCCGCGACACCGATCTTGAGCAGCAGATTCTCGAGATCACCCGGCGGACCGGGATCGGCGCCCAGTTCGGCGGCAAGTACTTCTGCCACGACGTGCGGGTCATCCGGCTGCCCCGGCACGGCGCGTCCTGCCCGGTGGCAATCGCGGTGTCCTGCTCGGCCGACCGGCAGGCGCTGGGCAAGATCACCCGGGACGGCGTCTTCCTTGAGCAGCTGGAGACCGACCCCGCGCAGTACCTGCCGGAGACCGCCAATGATGAGCTGCACGACGACGTCGTGCGGCTCGACCTGAGACGGCCGATGCTCCAGATCCGCGCTGAGCTGTCGAAGTACCCGATCAGGACGCGGCTCGCGCTCACCGGGCCGATGGTGGTCGCCAGGGACATCGCGCACGCGAAGATCGCCGAGCGGCTGGCGGCCGGCCAGCCGATGCCGGCCTACCTGCGTGATCACGCCGTCTACTACGCGGGCCCGGCGAAGACGCCGGAGGGCTATGCGTCCGGGTCGTTCGGGCCGACGACGGCCGGCCGGCTGGACTCCTACGTCGATCAGTTCCAGGCGGCCGGCGGATCGCTGGTCATGCTGGCTAAGGGGAACCGGTCAGCCGCCGTCACCGCCGCATGCAAGGAGCACGGCGGGTTCTACCTTGGCTCGGTCGGCGGCGCGGCGGCGAAGCTCGCGCAGGACTGCATCACCAAGGTCGAGGCGCTTGAGTACCCCGAGCTCGGCATGGAGGCAGTCTGGCGGATCGAGGTGCGGGACTTCCCTGCGTTCATCGTGGTGGACGACAAGGGCAACGACTTCTTCGCCGACGCGACGGGGCCCGCCACCCCGTTGCTGACCATCGGCTCCGGGCCGGGCGCCGGGCCGGGCGCCGGGCCGGGCACCGGGCCGGGCGCCGCGCCGGGCGCCGGGCAGAGCTAGGAGGCGGGCCAGTGCCGGACGGCGGTTCCGGGTTCCGGACCGAGCACGATTCGATGGGCGAGGTCCGGGTACCCGCCGATGCCCTGTGGGGCGCACAGACGCAGCGCGCTGTCGAGAACTTCCCGATCTCCGGCGAGCGGCTGCACCGGGACCTGATCATCGCGCTGGCATCGATCAAGGGCGTCGCAGCGACCGTCAACGGCGACCTCGGCGTGCTTGACCCTGGCATGGCGGCGGCGATCCATGATGCCGCGGCCGAGATCGCTGGCGGCGGCCATCTTGACCAGTTCCCGCTTGACGTGTTCCAGACCGGGTCGGGGACCTCAAGCAATATGAATGCCAACGAGGTGATCGCCGCGCTGGCCACGCGCCGGCTGGGCCGCACCGTCCACCCGAACGATCATGTCAATGCGTCCCAGTCCTCCAATGACGTGTTTCCCTCCGCTATTCACCTGGCAGCGTCGTGGCTGCTCGCCCGGCGGCTGCTGGCGGCGCTCGGCGAGCTTGCCGTGGCGCTGGAGGCGAAGGCCACCGAGTTCGCCAGCTTCGTGAAGAGCGGCCGGACTCATCTCATGGACGCGACCCCGGTGACGCTCGGTCAGGAATTCGGCGGTTACGCAGCCGCCGTGCGCAATGGCATCCGGCGAGTGCAGGCCGTGCTGCCCGATGTCGGGGCCCTGCCGCTGGGCGGGACCGCCGTGGGCACCGGGCTGAATGCGCCAGCGGGATTCGCGGCTGCCGTCATCGCCCGGCTGGCCGGGGACACCGGCCTGCCGCTCACCGAGGCAGCCGATCACTTTGAGGCGGCCGGCGCCCGTGATGGGCTGGTCGCGGCGAGCGGCGTGCTGCGCACGATCGCGGTCTCGCTGCTGAAGATCTGCAACGACCTGCGGCTGATGAATTCCGGCCCGCAGACCGGGCTGGCCGAGATCCGGATCCCGGACCTGCAGCCCGGGTCGTCGATCATGCCGGGGAAGGTGAACCCGGTGATCTGCGAGGCCGTCTGCCAGGTCTGCGCTCAGGTGATCGGCAATGACACGGCCGTGGCGTTCGGCGGGTCGGCGGGGAACTTCGAGCTGAATGTCATGATGCCGGTGATCGCGCGTAACCTGCTCGGCTCGATTAGCCTCCTGTCGGCGGCGGCGAGCCTGCTCGCGTCGCGGTGCGTGACCGGGATCTCGGCCGACCCGGCCCGGCTGCGGCGGCTGGCCGAGTCGTCGCCGACGATCGTCACGGCGCTTAACCCGTTCATCGGCTACGAGGCCGCGGCAGCGGTGGCGCACGAGGCGCTGGAGACGGGGAAGACCATCAGAGCCGTCGTGCTTGACCGCGGGCACGTGGCCCGCGGCGATCTCACCGAGGCACAGCTGGACGAGGCACTCGATGTGCTCGCGATGACCCGGCCTCCGGGGCGGTAGCCGTATCGGGCTCGGGCCCAGAAGCGCGGGCCCAGAGGCACGGGCCGGTCGGCTACCGGTGGTACACCGTGTCCGCTGCCAGCAGCGGAACGACCGCCGGGTTCACGATCGCGGTCCCCGACAGCTGGCAGGCCAGCAGGCAGGGGTTGATCACCTACCTGACCTATTCGTCGGGTACCGCGCGTGCGGAGATCAACCAGACCCCGTTCCTGCTGGCGAACCCCGTCGGCGAGGCCAGGCTGCAGCGCCCTGTGGCCGTCCGGCAGGGTCAGTACCCGGGGTACGTCGGCATCATCGTGCCCGGGACCTTCCGGGGCGCGGCAGACGCCGTATGGCGGTTCGGCTGGCGGCCGGGCGCCGTGCGGCAGTCCGTGATCGATCTCCTGGTCAGCCTCGGTACCAGCGCGGGCGAGCAGCCGTACGCGCTCAGCATGTCCGCGCCGAGGCCAGACGCCCCGGCGGCCGCGGGCGTGTTCCGGCAGATGCTGCAGACATTCACGCCGGTGCCCTAGCGAGCGGCACTCCGGCATAGCCGTGCAGACCCCGGGCATGCGACTGGCCCTCCCCGTGTGACCGAGGAGGGCCAGCGCCGATGGCGGCTAGCCGGCATCCTTGACCCGGAAGTACATCGTCGGGTGCCACCAGCGGCTGCGCCGGTGCCAGCCGACCCGGGTTCCGGGCTTCAGCGCTCCGAGCGTGTACCTGCGCCCGGCGACCAGTTCGACGTGACCGGACCCATAGAACGCCAGGTAGCCCATCCGCGCCCGCCGCCGGCTCACCCTGACCAGCCGAGGGGAGGCCAGCATCTCAGCCGTGTCCCGGCCGAAGTAAATACCTTCGTGCCGGTAAGCGGCCATGACGAGACCGGAGCAGTCGAAACAGCCGCCCGTGCCTCCCCAGCAGTAGGGCTTCCCGCGCTGGCGTGCCGCCCAGAGGTAGGCCCGCCAGCGGCGGGAGCTGTGATGGGAGCGAGCGGCGGTGGTGACCTGAGCGGTCACCACCGCCGCCGGGGCGGTCGCGGCTGCCTGAGCGGCCGCGGTGACCTGAGCGGTCACCACGGCTGCCGGAGCGGCCGCGGCTGCCTGAGCGGTCACCACGGCCGCCCGAGTTGTCGCGGTCGCCCGAGTTGTCGCGGTCGCCCGAGTTGTCGCTGCCCGGGCTGGCACCGCCGCCCGGGCGGTCGCGGCGTGGACCGCCGGGTGTCCGGCCAGGGCCGGGGTAACGGCAGCGGCAGCCACGATCGGAACCACGAGCGCGCGCTTCAGCATGAGTACCATGGGTTTCCGCCTCTCGCCTAGTACGCGCCGGTCGCGAGCTCGTGAGACCAAGCGCCGCAGGGCGAGCCGTAGAGCGCCCTGATGTAGCCGAGCCCCCAGCGAATCTGGGTTGCGGGGTTCGTCGCCCAGTCGGCGCCGGCGCTCGCCATCTTCGATCCGGGCATGGCCTGCGGGATGCCATAGGCTCCGCTGGGGTTCGCCGCCGTCGGATTCCAGCCGCTCTCCCTGGTCCACAGCTCGTCCAGGCAGCCGAACTGGCTGGATGGCCAGCCATAGGAGCCGAGCATCGCCATCGCGATCTGCTGCGGCGACCCCGACGGCTGCGCCGCTGCTGGCGACGCCGGCGACGCCGGCGGTACCGAAGGCTGGCGGGCGGCGCGCGCGGCGGCGGCGCGCGCAGCCGCTCGCCGCCGCGCGGCCGCACGGCGAGCGGCGGCGGCACGCCGGGCTTCCAGCGCGAGACGCCGGTCCTGATACGCCATGAACTCGGGCTTGAAGATCAGCAGCTGAGCGCCGATCCGCCCTTGGCCGACCGCGCGCGCACGCGCCGCGCCGGCAGCATAATGTGCTCCGCCACTGCCCGCTGCATCCGTCGTGGCCTCAGCGGAGCCAGCTATCCCGGCCGCCAGGGACGTCCCGGGGAGCTCACCGGTCCCGGCGAGTCCAGCGGTACCGGAGGTCCCTGTGGCCGGGCCCGTGGCGCCCGCCTGCTTCGCCATGCCCGCCTGCTGCGTCGCCGCGCTTGCGGGCCAGATGGCCACAGCGGCCGACGCCACCGCCGCCACCGCGACGGTCGAGCCCGTTACTGCAATCGTGAGTCGTGAGGGTTTCCCGTGTTTTGAGGGGATACGGGACAAGATGATCCCTTTGTCGGGCGTGCCGGGCACGCTCGTCCGTCACCCCGGACGACGCCAGCCTGCGCAGGAGCGCAAGCTGGCCGCGGCGCGCGGGCGTGACGCGGGTCAGGGCGACGGGTTACGGAAAGGTAACCGCCACGCACGCGGGGTGCTGTCAACCATCTACACTGCCGACCCAATGGCCTGTTCGTGCCCGCATTCGCCACAATTCCCGTATGAGGTAAATCACAGCCCGACTGTCCTAGTTATGGACTTATCGCGCCGTACGGCCTTCGCCACCTGGCTTTGTCGCTTCCTCGCAGCTAAAGGCGAGCAGATACGGTCAGCACCACGATGTAACAGTTGCGGCCCGCAACATCACTCGGAGTTATCAGCACTGGCCAGGCCAGCCAACTCAAGTTGCGGAATTTATCGTTCCTTAATCATCCACGCCAGCGACGCAGGCGCCTATCGGCTGCTTTCCGCGGCGTCAGGGAACCAGGCTGCTGGTCAGTACCAGCCGTGTGCCAGCCAGAATGACCAGGCGCCGCAGGGATCGCCGTAACGGCCCTGGATGTAGCCAAGACCCCACTTGACCTGCGTGGTCGCGTTCGTCTGCCAGTTGGGTCCAGCGCTGGCCATCTTGGAGCCCGGCAGCGCCTGCGGGATACCGTACGCGCCGCTGGCGTTCTGAGCGGTGACGCTCCAGCCGCTCTCGCGGCTCCAGATGTTGTCGAGGCACCCGAAGGTGGTGCTCGGCGTCCAGCCGAACGATGACAGCATGTTGTAGGCAATTGACTTGGCCGTTCCCGGACTAGGCACCGGCGCGGTGACGGTCACCGGCGTGCCAGGGGACAAGCCGGCCGGGGCCGGCGCCGGGGCCGCCGATGGCCTGGTCGCCAGTTTCGGTGAGCCCACCAGGCTGAGCGTCTTCGTGGCAGCGTCCATCAGGATCATGCGCTGGCGGTCCTGCTCTAGCAGGGCGATGGAACGGCTGCCCGGTATTCCGGCCACTACCAGCGCCGCCGGATCGGCTCCGCCGCCGCGGGCGCGGGCCACGTAGACGGCCGCGCCGGCAGCGCCGATCCCGGCCACGCAGACAGCCATCACGAGCAGGAAAGCGCCGGTCCGCCGGTGCTTGCGCTTCGCAGCCGGGCCGGGCTTCCGGTGTCGTGACAATGCAGTCCTTCCGTCGGTCAAACACGCCGGGCGGAACGCTCAGCGCGCGGACCGCTGCGGTACAGGGCAGCGAGTCGCGTGACGGTCAGGCCTAAATTCGGCGCGGCCAATGGATTCCTTAGCAGGCACAACCGGCCTGCTTCTGGGCCCACCTCCGTCGGCGCACCACATTGCCAGAAGAGAGGTGGGTGATCCAAGCGATTCCGCATAAAAAGCTGTGCCGGCGCGCCGCGATTAGCACCGCGCGGATCACAGTTTGGCAATACGTAATGGAGCAATTACCAACCGTAAGATGAGCCATCCTGTGATCACAACTGCGGCTCTGGCCGCCGGAACGACACGCCGGCGACTACCGCAGGCGCGCGCCGTAGCGCTAGTTTTCAACCATGGCCAGCATGCAGCAGCGACCGCGCCGCCGGACCTGGAGTGTCGACGCCGGTGATCCTGCCACCGTGCTCGCCGAGGCAAGGAAGGCCCTGTTCGTGATGGTGGGATTCCTCGCCGTCATCTGGATCGTGCAGGTCGCCAACTGGGTCGACCACTACCAGCTCACCCAGAGCTACGGCATCAGGCCGCGCGACGTCGGCAGCCTGCCGGACATCCTGACCGCGCCGTTCCTGCACGTCAGCTGGGCCCACATCGAGGGCAACTCAGGCCCGCTGTTCATCTTCGGCTTCCTCGCCGCCTACCGCGGCGTGACCAAGTTCTTCGGCGTGACCGCCCTGGTCGTCCTGACCAGCGGGCTGGGC
>DATGVY010000110.1:0-2711 GCA_035299845.1 Streptosporangiaceae bacterium | reverse complement strand
CATCTGCTCGACGGCCTGCCCGCGGGCCCTGAATAGCTGGGCGGCCAGCACCTGGCGCGGGTCGTCCAGGGTGGCCTCGATGACGGAAAGCACGTCCAGCGGGTAGCCGGGCGAGTCCCGGTCGAGCAGCTCGATGGCGGCCAGCGCGAGCGGTGACAGCGGCTGGTTCAGCGCGAAGTCGAACTGCAGGTCCACGGTCAGCCGCACCGAGCGGCCGTCGGCGTCGGGCTCGTCCAGCCGCTCGACCACCCCGCCGGCCAGCAGCGCGCGGTAGATCGCGATCGCCCGGCTGATGTGCCTTCGCCGGGCGGCCTGGTCCTCGTCGTTGCCGGTCAGCAGGTGCCGCATCGCGCCGAACGCATCGCCCGGCCGGCTAATCACGTTCAGCAGCATCGCGTGGCTGACGGCGAAACTGGATTTCAGCGGCTCGGGCTCGGCCGCCACCAGGCGCTCGAAGGTGGGCTTGCCCCAGGAGACGAAGCCAGGCGGCGGCTTCTTGCGCACGACCTTGCGGCGCTTCTTCGGGTCATCGCCTGCCTTCGCCAGCGCCTTCTCATTCTCCACGACGTGCTCGGGGGCCTGCACCACGACGGTGCCCATGGTGTCGTGCCCGGCCCGGCCCGCCCGCCCGGCGATCTGGTGAAACTCGCGGGCCTGCAGCAGCCTGGTGGTGGTCCCGTCGTATTTGGACAGCGCGCTGAAGACCACGGTGCGGATCGGCACGTTGATCCCCACCCCGAGGGTGTCCGTGCCGCAGATGACCTTGAGCAGGCCGGCCTGGGCGAGGGTCTCCACCAGCCGCCGGTACTTGGGCAGCATGCCGGCGTGGTGCACGCCGATGCCGTGCCGGACCAGCCGGGACAGGGTCCTGCCGAAGCCCGCGGTGAACCGGAAGTTGCCGATCAGATCGGCGATGGCGTCCTTTTCCGCACGGGTGCAGACGTTGATGCTCATCAGCGCCTGCGCCTGCTCGATGGCGGCGGCCTGGGTGAAATGCACCACGTAGACGGGCGCCTGCCGGGTGGCGAGCAGTTCTTCGAGGGTCTCGTGCAGCGGCGTGAGCACATAGCAGAAGGTCAGCGGCACCGGGCGCTCGGTGGAGCGGATGACCGCGGCCGGCCGGCCGGTGCGCCGGCGCAGGTCTCGCTCGAACCGGCTGACGTCGCCGAGCGTCGCCGACATCAGCACGAACTGCGCGCGGGTGAGCTCGATCAGCGGCACCTGCCAGGCCCAGCCGCGGTCCGGGTCGGCGTAGTAGTGGAACTCGTCCATCACGACCTGCCCGGCGTCGGCCGCCTCGCCGTCCCGCAGCGCGATGTTGGCCAGGATCTCCGCGGTGCAGCAGATGATCGGGGCGGCGGCGTTGACGCTGGCGTCACCGGTCATCATGCCGACATTGGCCGGGCCGAATGCCTCGCACAGGGCGAAGAACTTCTCCGACACCAGGGCCTTGATCGGCGCGGTGTAGAAGGTCCGCTCGCCCCGCGCCAGCGCGGCGAAGTGCGCGCCCGCCGCGACGAGGCTCTTGCCGGACCCGGTCGGGGTGCTCAGGATCACGTGGGAGCCCGACACGATCTCGATCAGGGCCTCTTCCTGGTGCGGGTAAAGGGCCAGCCCTTGTTTCCCCGCCCACCCGGCGAACGCGCCGTAGAGCGAGTCGGGGTCGGCGGTCTCCGGCAGCAGGTCAGTGAGCGTCATGACCTGGCCATGCTGCCGTGCCCGCGGCCCAGGTACCGGACGGGCGCTCGCCGCTGCGGCTCCCGTACCGGTTGGGGCGTTCAGGAGGTCGATGAAGTCTTCTTCCTGGTCGGGAGGTGGCGCTGCAGGAACTCCTCGGTGCGCTGCCACGCCCTGGCCGCAGGCTCCGCCACGTGGAACATCGGTGCCATCCGGTTGTGGAACGCGTGCCCGGCGTCCTCCTCGACGTGCATTTCCACGTTGGGCCGCCCAGCCGCCGCCTCTTCCACCCGGGCGACCTGCTCACGCGGAATGTACGGGTCGCTGCCGCCGAAGTGGAGCTGGAGCGGGCTCTGGACCTGGTCGAGGGCCGGCAGGTGGTCGGGAATCATCGAGCCGTAGAACGAGACGACGGCGCCTAGCTCGGCCGCCGCGGCGTCAATCTCCGCCTGGGCCGCGACCAGGTAGGCGATGGATCCGCCGAGGCAGAAGCCGATGATGCCGACGCCGTCGTCGACCTCGGGCAGGGCGCGCAGATGCCGCAGGGCGGCCGTGGCGTCGGCCACGCCCTTTTCGGCATCGAAGCGGGAACCGATCACAACCGACTCGGCGAGGCCGGCCTCATCGTGGCTGGCCTGGTAGCCCGGCTTGATCCGCCAGAACAGGTCAGGTGCGGCGACCACATAGCCGAGGTCGGCCAGGTCGTCGGCGACCGCCCGGATGTAGTCGCTGACGCCGTAGATCTCCTGGATCAGCAGCAGCCCGGGCCCGGTGCTGGCCTCCGGCAGCCACACCGTCAGGTCCATCGTCGCGGATTCCCCAGCACCTACTGGACAAGCCTCAACTCTCGATCGCATGCCTCACAGTATCCGGCCAGGCCCGTACGTCGACTGGGCCTGTCGGTAAGGGAGCTACCACCAGCCGCCATCTGAGGCGTTTCCGCAAGTCATAGGGTTCATGACGGGTTCCGGGACGCGATTAGGGCTGCACTGTCAGTATTGCGCTGGATTCGCGGGGTGTTGCCTGTCCGCCGG
>DATGVY010000109.1:0-2633 GCA_035299845.1 Streptosporangiaceae bacterium | reverse complement strand
GCGGTGATTTCCCGGCAGACTGGCGTGATGCGGGCTGACGTGGTGGTGATCGGGGCGGGCGCGCTTGGCCTGAGCACAGCCCTGCATTGCGCCCTGCGCGGCAGGTCGGTCGTGATAGTAGAGCGGGACACGGCTGGCTCTGCAGCGTCCGGCCGGGCGGCCGGCCTCTTCAAGTCGATCCAGGCCGACGAACTGCGTACATCACTTGCCCGGAGCAGTATCGAGAAGGCGATCAGCTTCGGCGACTGGGCCGGGGTGCCGCTGGAGGTGGCGCGGTCCGGCAGTTTCCTGATCGCCCGTACCGGGCGGCATAAGGAATTCGTCCGGGCCGAGGCCGGACAATCCGGCGGCTGGGGCGTGCACCTGCGCGAGGCAACAGCCGCCGAGCTCGCCGGGCGGGTGTCGTACTACCGCCCCTCGGGCGATGAGCTGGCCATCTGGTGCCCGGAGGACATCTACATCGAGGAGCCGATGAGCCTGGTGCGGGCGTACCTGGCGGCGTGCCGCCGCCACGGTGTCGAGGTGCTCGAGTCGGAGTCGGCGGTCGGCGTGCTGGTTTCCGGCGGGCGGGTGACGGGCATCGAGACGGCCGCCCGGCAGATCGGCGCCTGGACCGTCGTAGACGCCGCAGGCGCGTGGGCGCGGCAGGTCGCCGGGCTGGCGGGCGGGCGGGTGCCAGTTGCACCGGTGCGGCACCAACTGCTGGTCACCGAGCCGCTGCCGGAAGTGCACCCGGCCGGGCCGATCACCAGGGTGGCCGACGCCGCCGTGTACCTGCGGCCTGCCCGCGGCGGGCTGATGTTCGGCGGCTTCGAGGCGGCGCCGCTGCCGGTCGACCCGCGGTCCGAGCCAGCGGCCTTCCGCACCTCCGACGTACCGCTCGACCTCGGCGTCCTCCGTGACCTGGCCGGCCAGGTCACGGCGGAGGCACCGCTGGCGGCGCAGGCAGCGGTGGCCGAGCATCGCGGCGGACTGTTCACGATGAGCCCGGACGGCCGGTTCATCATCGGGCCCGTTCCCGACGTGCCAGGGCTCTGGGTCGCGAGCGGCTGCAACGGCTCCGGCTTCTCGTCATCCCCGGCACTCGGCGAGGCGCTGGCGTGCTGGATTGCCGACGGCTCGGCGCCCGGCGGAGCGGCGGCGCTCGCACCCGGCCGGTTCGGCGCGCTGACCGACGACACCCTGATCGAGCGCGGCATCTGGCAGTACGCGCACTACTATGACCCTGTGCCGCCTGACCAGCCATAACGTTCATCGCTCGCCCTCCTGGGCCGTCTCCGGGCCGCCGGACCCCGCAGAAAGGGCCCGGTCGATCACGGAGCGTGCCCGTCCGGCTGCATCGCCTACGCGAGCGGCCAGCCCGGGACCTGGCCAGGTCATCGTGAGCTGGTCGCCGCGCCAGTGCGCGGCTGCCCGCGAGGTCATGCTCAAGGGGAGCGGCCACCGGACGGTCTCCTGCCGCGCCCCCGGCTGCCGGTCGGTGTGGTACCAGCCGCGCCACGATCCGGCCTCCGACAGCGCAGCACCCCGCCAGCCGGGTAGCTGACGGGGCGTTCTCACGTCTCCTGCTGCTGGTGACTCTTGCCAGTGCGGGCTCGCGGCGCGCGGGGCGCGTGCCTCGATGGCAGCTGGCTGTGCCATCGCTGCCGGGCGCGGGCCGGCTGGGTATGCAGCGCCAGGGCGCCAGCAGGCGCCACGGTCACGGTGCAGGAGACAGGCGAGCGCGGCAACGCCCGCGACGGCGGCGACGGCCAGCCGGCCCAGGACCACCACCGGGCGTCAGTGATGACCGCCCCGGCGCTGAAGATGACGGCCGCAGCGGCGATGACGACGGCCGCAGCGGCGAGGCCGTCGCCGGATGAGCCTTGACCTGCGTCCGCGCTGTCGCCAATGCGTTCTGCGCCCGGGTCTGCGCCTTCTGCACCTGGGTCTGTTCGGTGGTCAGCCTGCCCTGCTCGGTGGTCAGCCTGCCCTGCTCGGTGGTCAGCTCGCCGCGCATCTGCGCTACCTGGTGCTGGTAGCCGGGATGGCCGACCGGCCCGTGGCTATCCTGCCGCGAAGGCTCCCCCCAGGACGGCCAGGCCGCCGACGACAGCGGCCACGGTGACGACGCGCTTCATCGCCCGTTCCGATCGCGCGGGCGGGTCGTCATCGCGGCCATCATTTCCCGGTGGCGCAGCATGGCGACGTCACGCTTGCGCTGCCCGCGCCGGAACAGCCGGTACGGGACCAGCAGGATTCCGAAGATCAGGTACCAGCAGGCGATCGTCGCCCACCACAGCAGCAGCACCAGGACCAGGCCGGTGACGGCGGAGATCTTCAGGGCCATGTTGCCGTGGATGCGTTCCACCACGTTGCGGACGCGGGCCGTGCTGCCAGCGAAGCTCATGGGCGCGGCGATGACCACGCTCTCGGATGCCAGCTTGACCTGGGCTGCGCGGCGGGAGGCGTCCAGATCGGCCTGCTGGGCCCGCCGCTCGGCGAGGCTCCTATCCAGCACGCTGAGCAACTGTCCGATGTCGAAATCGAAACGGCTCGGGCTGAGCTCGAGCGCATGCCGGCGCACCAGCTTGGCCAGGCTGGGTGGCAGTTGCGCGGCATGGGGCATCTGCGCCCCGCCAACCAGGATTGGA
>DATGVY010000108.1:0-3510 GCA_035299845.1 Streptosporangiaceae bacterium | reverse complement strand
GATCCGCGCATACCGGTCCACCCGCGGCCACAGCGTCGCCGAGGTGTCGAACCGCTCGGATGGCAGCGGCAGCAGGAACGGCGCCTCGGCGGCGAAGTCCTCGCCGACGCTGGCGGCGCGCTGCTCGATGTGGCGGGCGTCCTCGGCGGCATCGGCCTCCGCGAGGCGGGCGTTCAGCTCCGCCAGCGAGGCGGCCTGCGGGACCGGGACGAACCAGCGGCGGCGGAACCGGCCGATCTCGCCCTCGACCCCGCCCTTCTCATGGGCTCCCTCCAGTCCCGGCTCGCAGTAGAACGCCTCGAACCCGTAGTGGGCGCGGAAGGACAGCCACCGCCCGGTCTCGGCGCGGTTGCGGCCGGCCAGCACCTTGGCCACGGCCGCGGACAGGTTGTCGTAGCGGATCTGCCCGGCAGGCACCCCGCTGATCGCCTCGAACGCCGCCACGTGCCCCTCCAGGAACGCCTCCTGCGCCTGGCTGGCATACACCCGGTGGCAGGCCTTCCCCGAGCACGACAGCCGGAACGCGAACATGAAGCACCGGGCCAGCTCGCCCGCCAGGCACACCGTCACGTCACCGAAATCGACCTGCGCCTCGGCGCCCGGCTCCCTGGCCTGCGGCACGAACCCCGCCAGCCCCCCGGCGCGGGCACGGTCCGCCGCGGCGATCTCAGCGCGTCGCCGGGCCACGTACTTGGCCACATACGAATACGACACCCGCGCGTCACGCTCATCACGCAAACGCTCGAAGACCCGCCGGGCGGTATGCCGCTGCTTGCGCGGCGCCTCCAGGTCCTCGCGCAGCATCTCATCGATCACGCCGCGGACCCCGTCCAGCACCGCGGCCGCCCGCTCCGGCGTCTTACGATCCGGCGGGACCGGCGAGGCGATCGCCTGGCGCACCGTCCGCCGGTGCACGTCATACTTGCGGGCCAGCGCCCGGACCGGCATCTGGTTGCGCTGCCAGTCAAAGCGGATCGCCGCGAACAGCTCCACTCTCCTCGGCCCCATCCCGGCCCCACCCGAAGCGGAGGAACACCCGATACGGCCAACGATCCACCCGGGCATCCCATCCGTCCCGCAACCGCCCGGCGTGTCGCCACGCAGACCAGCCGCGGTGGGGCCAAATCACAGTGCTACACCGCCACCGCGACCGCCCCCGGTGGGGCCAGATCAAAGAAGAACAGTGGGGCCACTTAAGAGTGCTACGGCCACGTCCTACCACCGCCGGCCAGGGAAGCGCGCCGCTGCGGGCGCCTGCCTGTTTCAGGGGAGTGCTCGCCGGAGCCAGTGCAGGCCACCGTCGGGGGTGGTCCAGATGTGCTGCTCGTCGCTGATCCACCGGCCGCGTGGTGGTGGCACGCGGGCCTGGGGAATCATCAGGCGTCAGCCGGCTGAGGTGGCAGGTCAGGCTCTTCGGGCGGCGGCCTCGACGGCGGCCACGGACAGCCAGCCGTCGTGCTTCCACACGATCTTGCCCGAGGCGGAGGTGAGCACGAACCACGGCTGATCAGCGACGCCGTAACCGTCTGCGAGCCTTCCGCTGGTATCGAGTGCGACGGGGTAGCTCAGCGCGTCGCCCAGATGCTGCAGGTAAGCGCGCGCCGCGCCGGGGGCTGGCTCGGTGGCCGCCTCGTCGATGGCGACGAGCTGCGGCAGCTTGCCGCGCCCTGCCGCTTGTGCATATCTGTTGAGGGCGGTGAGCCGCGCGCGCAGGTCGGAGGACCCGGTCAGCCACGTGGCAAAGAACAGCACGAGATGGGGGCGGCCGGGACCAAGGGTAACCGAGCCATCCGGTATGGCCGGAAGCGTTGCCCGCGACGTGGAGGCGAACCCTCCGATGTAGGCCAGGGAGCGCTGGCTGGCCAGCTTCGGGTGGCCGGGCAGCAGGCTGGCGGCCTCTTCCGCCAGGATCTGCGCGGCCTGGCCGATGCTGGCGTACGCCATCGTGGTCAGGTAAACCTTCTGCTCCCGGCCGCGCTGGTCGATCACATATAGCGCGGGGGTGTGATCGACCTGCCCGGCCTGGATCTGCTCGTAGACGTGGTAGGCCGTCCAGACCGCGTGAAGCTGCGCGGGCGAGCCGGTCAGGAAGTCCCACTGGTTGACCATGCCATGAGCCCGGGAGTAGGCCAGCACGTCGGTCACGGACGTGGCCTTGGGGTTGGCGTTCACGGCCAGCAGCTGCACCTGATCCCCGGCGGCGCCGAGCAGTTCCTTCGCCTCCACCATGCTGACGGTGGTCAGCGGGCAGATCGTCGTGCACTGCGAATCAGTGAACGCCAGGATGACGACCCTCCCGCGGAACTGGCGCAGCGAGATCGTCTGGCCGAACTGGTTGGCCAGCCGGAAGCCCGGCGCCGGTGACCCGCCCAGCATGGTGCCTGGGTCCAGGTCCGGGTTGGCCGCTGCGGCTTGGGCCTGCCCGCCTTGTGCCCGCGCGGCCGGGCTCGCGGTGCTGCCGGTAACGCTGGTACCGCACGCTGTCACCGCCAGCAGCCCGGCCACGACCACGGCCCGCACCGGCATCCGCCACCGCATCTGAACCGCCGGGTTGCTCCCCTCCACGGCAGTCATCCTGCCATGCGGCAGGTTGGGCTCAGAACACGACGCGGGCCGCGGCGTGGTCGTCGTCAACGTCCAGGCTGGAATGGTCGTTTCGGCCGGACAGGGCACGCAGGCAGTCGATGGTGTCGGCGCGGACGATGGCGACCGGGGCACCCTGGCTGAGCGCCCAGCGGCCGCCGGCCGGCCCGGTCAGCTCGAGCAGCACGGGGGCGCCGGGATCCTTGGCCAGCTGGCCCCAGGCCCTAACTTGTCGTAGGCCGCCGTGAGTGCCGGCCTACGGGGCTGGATTCAGGCGCAGTTCAGCCGGAAACGGTTACCTCATGCCATAGCCCGCCGTTCAGGTTGACGTTATTGCCGTGGGCCTGGCCGGGGGCGCTATCAGCGATGTAGGTGTACAGGGGATGCCCGTTGTAGGTGGCCTGCGTCGTGCCGTCTGAGCGCTTGATCGTGCCCAGCTTGCCGGTGACGCCCGGCCCGGCGGCCGGGGTCCCGGTCACCGGCGGCCAGTAGCCCGCGCACGTCCCGTTGCAGTTCGATTTGGACGGGGTATCGGGGGCGAACCAGTACAGCGTGAACCCCTTGGCGTTGGTCAGCACGGTCACGCCGCCGATCTTCGCCGTCCTCACGTTGCCCGCGGCCGAAGGTCCCGGGCCGCCCGCCCCGGCAACGGCGACGCCCAGCAGCACCAGGGCAACGGCCGACACTCCGGCGGCCGCCCGCCCGGCGCCCGGCACGCCCGCCTGCAGCCTGGCCAGCATGGCACTTCGGGACGCAACTGGCCCGGCCGGCTGGCGTTGCGCGGCTGGGGAAAGGGCGAGCACAGCCAGCGCAGCGAAAGCGGCCACCTCGATCACCCCGGCGACGATCCCCGCAGTCGTCCGGATCTCCTTGAACCCGAACAGGCCGATCCACACCGACAGGAGGTAGCCGCCGAGGGTCGAGAGG
>DATGVY010000107.1:0-3472 GCA_035299845.1 Streptosporangiaceae bacterium | reverse complement strand
CCGTGATCCCGAACGGGGTCCCGTTGCCAGTCAGCGGGTATGTCGTGAACGCGCCGCCCGGGGTGACCGCGCCGAGGTTGTTCCCGGTCTCTTCCGCGAACCAGGCCGTGCCGTCCGGCGGGACCGCGATCCCCTCCGGCTGGCTGCTCGGAGTCGGCACCGGGAACTCGGTGATGCCGCTGCCCCCGGCGAGATATGCAGTCAGCCGGACGGTCCGGTGCGCCCGCGCCCGGCGATGGCGCTTGCCCACGCTCGCCGATGACCCGCCCGGCCAGGGAACCAGCCGCGCCCGGACAACCCGGCCCCGCGCGCGCACTAGCCTGCGGTGCCGCAGCTTCAGCATCACCTTGTGCGGGTGCCGGATCTTGATGATCCGGACCCCATGCACATGACTGTGATGCCTGCCGATGTCCCCGCTGACTGAGGCCGAGGCGGTGCCCAATGCCATGTAGTTCAGGGTGATCTTTGCTGGCTGCCCTGTCGCCGGACGGCGCCGTGCGCGCCGATTCCCGGTGACAGTCTGTGATCCCTGACTGGCTGACCTGGCGGGGACGTGGGTGCGATCGGCGGGCGACACGCCCGCGTAGGTCCCGATATCGGCGGAAGGCTCCCGGTAGAAGAGGAGGTGTCTAGTCAGCCTCTTCGCCGGGAGCCTTCTCATGCCCTTCTACCCTGCCATCCTGCCCGATGTCACGACGTCGTGCGCGGAAGACGCCGCCGCAGGCCTGCCGGGCATGCTCGCGGTCCGGGTCGCGGACCTGGCCTGGCCGGCCCGGCCGGGGGGAGACGGCCGGTCAGCGCTGGTCGCCGCAGGCGCGGGGAAGATCGCGACCGGAGACCGCGTGGTGTTCTTCAAGCCGGTGGTCATCGCGCCGGCGGTGGTGCGCCGCGACGGGCGGGTGCAGGCGAACGGGCACCCGGCTGAGCATGTCCGGCTCGGCGTGGCCGAGGACCGGCTGGATGACCTCGCCGGCCAGCCCGGCGTGATCAGCCAGATCGCAGCGGGCCTCAGGCTGGATGGCAAGGTGAAAGGGCAGGCGCGGCGGGCGATGACGGCGGCGCTGGCGATCCGGCACATCCTGCTGGTGACGCTGATGCCCGATGCTGATTATGCCGAGGTGACGGCGGCGCTGCTGGGGGAGATGGCCGGCGTGCCCTGGCAGCGGCCGTACCAGCTGCCGACGGCGACGGTGATCTGCACGTGGCGGGAGGCAATCGGGCTGGAGCCGCTGGAGCGGCTTCGCGGCATGGTGCTGGCCGGCATCGGCGCCGAGCACCGCGACCATGACTACCGGGCCGTGCGGGTGGGTGACCTGGACGCCTGTTCGATCGACGGGTCGCTGACGCGGGTGCCCGACACGCCGCAGAACCGGGAGGCGTTCGGGTCGGCCGGCACCGCCGATGACAGCGCGCCTTACCCGCAGCTGCGGGAGCTGCGGCTGTCCCATGCCTCCACCCGCGCGACCCTGGGCGTGATCATCGGCCCGTCCGGCGCCGGCGGCAGCCGGGACAAGGGCGAGGCCGAGCAGGCCCTGCTGGATAAGGCCCTGAAGGACTGCCCGCGGCTGTTCACCGCGCAGCGACTGTGGGTCATGGACCGCAACTTTCCCGGCGTGCGGCGGATCAGCGACATGCTCGGCACGGGGACGCATGTGCTGATCCGCGTCAAGAGCGACGTGCTGCTGAAACGGACCGGGGACTTCCTGCCAGACGGCTCCTACCTGGCCGTCATCTCTGGCGGCGGCATCACCGTGACCGTCCGGGTGATCGAGTACTGGGTGACCGTCGCCGGGGCCGATGCGCCCGAGTTGTTCTGCCTGATCACCGACCTGCATGACCATGAGGCCTACCCGGCCGCAGTGCTCGCCGGCGCCTACCACTGGCGGTGGATCGGGTCAGAGACCTGCCTGAAGGAAGCCAAGTCGGCGATCAGCGGCGCCGGGCCGTCCACCGGGCCGATCCTCCGCTCCCAGTCCCCGGCCCTGATCCGCCAGGAGCACGCCGCCTGGGTGATATCGGTGGAGCTGGCTCGCGCCGCCGCTCGCGCCGCCGCCGCCATCGCCGTCCCGGCCGGCAAGGGCAAGCGGGCCGGCCAGCCCGTCCACCCCCGGGAAATCTCCTTCACCGCCGCCCGCCGCGCCGTCATCACCTCCACCCGCGCCGGGGCGGCCACCGCTAGCCTGCCCGCCGCCATGACCACGGCGAACCGCGAGCACATCCTGGCTGGCCTGGCCCGCCGCCGCGTCGGCGTGGACCGCAACCGCCACCGCGACCGCAAGACCAAAGCCCGGCCGGGCTTCGCCCCTGGCGGGCCGGCCATCCCCACTGTCACCGCGCAAGCCCAGATCAGTGTCTGCGGCCCGATCGCCGCGTGATCCAGCGAGCCCCGTCCCGATCACCGCCCCGCATGCCGTGCCGGCATGGAACCGGCCGCAGACCCGCAGCGACAGCCGGGCACTGGCCGCTGGCCTCACTCTCCGTGACCGACACGGCTACCGCGCCGCAGCAGGCACCGCAACAGCCGTCAGTTGGCGATCCTGCTCAAGTAGATGGCATTGGGGGAGAACCAGTCGGCCGTTGTTCCTACGCAACCTGGTGGTCATACCCGGCATCGGCAGCACCGCAAGGCCGGAGCAGCCTGCCCTCACACGTTGAGCACTTACGTAATGGAGGTCAGATGATGTTCCTTGACTGCCCTGCCTACATGGACGACGAAGGCTCCGTCAGATGTGGCCTTCCCGCCGAGGTCAGGTGCCGCTTCACCATGCGGTCAAGCGATGGGCCCCTCGAAAGCGCCATGATCAGATGCCCCTGCGGCCACTGGTTCAACGCGCCAATCGAATTCCTCACTTGGGATGGCAAGGTAAAGCCCGGTCCGGACAATGCCAAAATATCCCCTAGGCCAAGGCGTGACCGCCGCGTGGGCAATCCTGCCGACCTTGATGGCAGGGGCGGGTTCGCCGCTCCAGGCTTCCCCGAGAATACGCCGAGAACTAACCTAAAGGCGGCTATTTGTTTGGGCTAGCTCGGTGCTTGTGGTCGCCGGGCCGCAACCCTCGCGGACGCTGCTGCTGATCTCGCGCCAGTTCCCAGTGGCACGCCGATGACAGGTGCAACATCATTTAACTGCGGCCGGGGCCAAGGACGTGGTTGGCAAACATGGTGACTGCGTCGTCGATGAGGCGGAGGTAGCGGTCGCCGCCGGGGTCGTTGGCGAGCTGCTGGCTAGCCAGGCCGGCCACAATCGCGGTCCAGAGATCGAAGTCGGCATCGTCGCGGAGCCCGGCGCGGGTAAGGACGACGCGGACGCTGGCAAGGACCTCGACCGCGATGGCGTAGGAGTCAGGTGAGGGCTGGAATCCCGAGATTGTGCGCAGGAACAGGAGCTGGTAGCGGGCCTGGTCCTGAGCGGCGAACTCCACGAAGAGTTCGGCCATGGCCCGCAGTGCGCCGCGGGCCTCGCCGGGGATAT
>DATGVY010000106.1:0-3543 GCA_035299845.1 Streptosporangiaceae bacterium | reverse complement strand
CCGTGATCCGCTCCAGATCGCCAGCCATGTCCGCAGTCTGGAGACAATCGCGTTTCATGCGGGCCGGTACTGGCCGCTCGAGGCCGCGCTGTGGGACATCGCTGGCAAGGCATGCGGCCAGCCGGTGGCCATCCTGTTCGGCGGCGCGCTCACCACGATGGCCTGCTACGCCTCGTTCGGCGAGTCGCGCAGCGCGGCCGAGCGTGCCGATGCCGTCCTCGGTGCCCGCGAGGCCGGGTTCCGCGCAGTCAAGATCAGGATCGGCCGCGAGAGCGTCGCGGCCGGGCTCGCCGCCGTCCGCGCTGCCCGCGGGGCGGCGGGAGATGACCTCGCGATCATGGTGGACCTCAACCAGTGGTGGCGGATGCCCGGCGACATTTCCGCCGCGCTTGACCTGCCGGCCGTCCGGCGCGTCGCCGACGAGTTGCGCGAGCTCGGCGTGCTGTGGCTGGAGGAACCGCTCCCTGCCGCCGACCTCGCCGGGATGCGGACGCTCAGGGAGCAGACCGGCCTGCGGATGGCCGGCGGCGAGATGGCCCGCACGCCCGGTGAACTGCTCGGCGCGCTAGCCGCCGGAGCCCTGGATGTGGTTCAGCCGGACGTCGTCCTCGCGATTGGCATGCTGCGGGCGCGGACGGTAGCCGAGGTCGCGCTGCTCGCCAACCACTGGTTCACGCCGCACACCTGGACCAACGGCCTTGGCCTGCTGGCCAACCTGCATGTCGCCGCCGGTGTCGGCGGCGGCCCGTATCTCGAGTTCCCATTTGATCCGCCAGGATGGACGCAGCAGCGCCGCGACTTCTTCCTGGCTGAGCCGCTGATGATCGACGCCGAGACCGGGTCCCTGCGGGTGCCGCAGGGACCCGGTCTCGGCGCGGACATTGACGAAGACGTGGCCGCGAGGTTCAGGATTGGCTGAGCCCGGGCAGCGACGCCCCGGTGTCAAGGAGTAAAGCGACTTGTCTGCCAGAGTGATCAGCGGTCTCGCCAGCACAGAGCTGGTTATCGCTCCGACGCCGTCCGCGCATTTCGCCGCGGGCGGCATCAGCAAGCTCGGGCCACTGGCAGCCGCGGCAGGCGGCGCCAGGGCCATGATCATCACCGACGCGGGCATGCTGGCCACGCCGGTCATCGATGCCGTTCTGACCAGCCTGGCGGACGCCGGGGTCACGTCCACCGTCTTCAGCGGCGTGCACGCCAATCCGACCACGGACGACCTGGCGGCGGGGGCCGACGCGATCGCCTCGGCGGGGGCGCCCGCCGACGCGGTGCTGGTGGCCGTCGGGGGCGGCTCATCGATCGACGCTGCCAAGGGCATTGCGCTCGCTGCCGTGAACCCCGAGCGGGGCCGCGACCTGGATTACAAGAACCGGTTCGCGGCGCGTGGACTGCCGATCGTGGCGGTGCCCACGACCGCGGGCACAGGTGCCGAGACCAATGCCTTCGGCGTCGTCACTGACCCGCTGACGCACCGGAAGTTCTACGTGGGCGCCGCGAGCACGATGCCAGCCGCGGCGATTCTGGACCCGGAGCTGACGACTGGCCTGCCGCGGGCGGCCACCGCGGCCACCGGGGTCGACGCGCTGACGCATGCCATCGAGTCGTACCTGTCGGTCCGGGCGAGCCCTTGGTCGGACGGGATCGCGCTCCAGGTCATCAGCATGATCGCGGCGCACCTAGCGCGGGCATGCGCGGACGGCGCCGATCTGGAGGCGAGATCGGTGATGCTGCTGGCTTCGCACATGGCTGGGATCGGGATGGCCACCACGGGGCTTGGCCTCGTGCACGCGATCGGTCATGCCATCGGCGGCAGGTACGACATCGCCCACGGGATCTCGCTCGCGATGGTGCTGCCGCAGGTGCTCGGGTTCAGCGCGCCGGCCAGGAAGGACCGGCTCGCCGTGATCGCATTCGCGCTTGGCGCCGGCGACGCGGCTCGGGACGACGACTGGAACGCGGCGGCGGCGATCGACGCTATCCAGGTGCTGCGAGCCGAGATCGGTCTGGCTGTGAAGCCGCCCGATTTCGGTGTGGAAGTGGCCGACTTGGCCAGCTTGGCAGCCGACGCGCTCCACGATGAGGTGCTGGTCAACGCTCCGCGGCAGCCGACAGCAGCCGACATCGAGCAGATCCTGACCGTTGCCGCCGACGGTTAGGCGGCACTTGGTGCTGCCGGGGCCGCGGACGCGCCGTAGCGACGCGGGCGAATATCGTGACAGTATGACGAGCCCCGGTGCCCCCGGTGCCTCCAGTGCCGCCGGTGCCCCAGGAACCGGCCAGCGGCAGCGGCGGCGGCCGGTTGTCGCGATTGTTCTCGTGCTGGTCGCGGCCGCCCTGCTGTCGACCGGCACCCTGCTGGCCGGCCGCTGGGTATTCGGGTCACACGCTCGGGCCGCAGGAAGCAAGTCGGGGCTCGGCTTCGTCAGGCTCCACCACCCGGCCCAGCCGGTGAGCCTGCCGAGCCTGCGCGGGAGCCGAAAGATCGACCTGGCCGGGCTGGCGGGCAAGCCGATCGTGATGAACTTCTGGTCCTCGACCTGCGGCCCCTGTAAGCAGGAGACTGCCGCGCTGGCCGGCGTGGCCAGGGCCTTGGGTAGCAAGGTCAGCTTTCTCGGAATCGACACGGCCGACGGCCGCGCGAAAGCGATCGCGTTCGTCGCCAGGTACAAGGTCTCCTATCCGATCGCATTCGACCCCAACGCGACGGCCGCCGATCAGTACGGCGTCCCCGGGCTGCCGGTGACCTTCTTCTTGTCTTCGTCTGGCAAGACGGTGGTCGGCGAGAACATCGGCGCGCTCACGGCAGCCAAGCTGCGCAGGATCCTGCACGAGCTATACCGCGTGAGCTGAGCCGTTCTGGCCGGGCTGGCCATGCAACTCGGCGGATGCGCCTGGCGATCCGGTACCGGGAGCGAGGAAGATGATGGCTTGGCCGTCGCATCCGGCTGCGGCCCTTGACCTTGGTCAGTGAGGAAACTGGCGATGACCGCTGCGCGAACGCCGGATCAGGCTCCGGCCGGCCCCCGGCCGGTCCGGGCACCCCGCGGAACAGATCTGTCCTGCAAGGCCTGGCCACAGGAAGCAGCCATGCGGATGCTCATGAACAACCTCGACCCTGAGGTAGCCGAGCACCCCGACCAGCTCATCGTCTACGGCGGTTCGGGCCGGGCGGCCCGGAGCTGGGATGCGTTCGACGCGATCGTCGGCTCGCTGCGCGACCTTGAATCCGACGAGACCCTGCTCGTCCAGTCAGGTAAGCCGGTCGGCGTGTTCCGCACCCACGAGTGGGCGCCGCGGGTCCTGATCGCCAACTCGAACCTGGTGCCGCAGTGGGCCACCTGGGAAGAGTTCCGTCGGCTCGAGTCGCTCGGGCTGACCATGTTCGGCCAGATGACGGCTGGCTCCTGGATTTACATCGGCACCCAGGGCATCCTGCAGGGCACCTACGAGACGTTCGCCGCCATCGCCGCCAAGCGGTACGGCGGCTCGCTGGCCGGCACGATCACGCTGACCGCCGGCCTGGGCGGGATGGGCGGCGCGCAG
>DATGVY010000105.1:0-13543 GCA_035299845.1 Streptosporangiaceae bacterium | reverse complement strand
TGGCCACTCCGATCCGTCGCTGCGGGTCGCGCTGGCCGTCGCGCGAGCCCTCGGCTCGACGGTCGAGGAGCTGTTCGGCCCGGGCGAGCTGCCCGCGCCGGTCGACGCGCGGCCGGTGGCCCCGCTCGGTGCGGCCGGCGCCCGGGTCACGCTGGCGCCGATGGGGGACGCGTTCGTGGCCCTCCCGCTGGCTGGCGCGACCGCGACCAGGGCCGGGTTCCTGCCGGCCGGCGGGGTGGCCGGGCCGCCTGCCGGCGGGCCGCTTGCCGGTCAGCCGGCCGCCGGCCAGCCGGGCGCCGGCCAGTCCGGCCAGCGGGTCACTGGCGGCCGGGTCGTGGCCCGGCCGCCTGGTGGCGGGCCGGCTGCTGGCCAGCCGGTCCGGCCGATCGGCCCGCCGCGGCGGACCCTCGTGCTGGCCGGCTGCGACCCGGCCATGCCCCTGCTGGAGACCCCGCTCGCCCTGCTCGACCCGCCGGTCGCCTTCACCTGGTGGCCGTGCGGCAGTCAGGAGGCGCTTGAGCTGGCAGCGGACGGTCTCGTGCACGCGGCCGGGGCACATCTGCGCGGCGTGTCGGGTGAGTACAACACCGGCCCCGCCGGTGAGCTGCTCAGGCGCCAGGGCGCCGAGGTGGTCGGGTTCGCCTCCTGGCGCGAGGGCCTGGTGCTGAGGCCGGACCTGGCCGGCCAGGTCACCGGACTCGGTGAGGTAGCGCGAGCCGGCCTGCGCCTGGTGAACAGGGAGAACGGGTCGGAGGCGCGCCGGGTGCTCGACCGGGAGCTCGCCAGGCTCGGCATCGAGGCGGCCGGCGTCACCGGCTACGCCACGCAGGCGACGGGGCACCTGCAGGTTGCCGCTGCCATCGCCGCCGGGCTCGCTGACGCCGGGGTGGCCAGCGAGCCCGCCGCGCTCGCCTTCGGCCTGGCGTTCTTCCCGCTGGCCGCTGAGCATTTTGACCTGGTGATCCCGGCCGGCCAGGCCGGCTGCCGTGAGGTCCAGGGCCTGCTCAAGGTGCTCTCATCGCGATGGCTGCTCGATCAGCTGGCCAGCTTGCCCGGGTATGATCCGGCTCGTTGCGGTGAACATGTCGCATCCCTCTGAGCGCCGGCCGCGCGGCAGGCAGGTAATCGTAATGGTGGCCCGTGTACGACCATGACCAGGAAGACGTCGACACTCTCGGCTGGGAGGAGTTCATTGCCCGCCAGTGGGAGTCGATTTTCGCTGGCTACCGCTCCGGCAGCGGCATCAGGAAGACGGGCCGACGGTGGAGTGACCTGATCCAGGCGGGCCTCGGCTGTCCGCAGGAGCTTGCGGACCTGCTGGTGCGGAACCAGGTCATTGACCGGGTCGATCGTGATCTTGAGGGGGCCAGGAACGCCCAGGATGTCATTGCCGGGATGTACGAGGTGCTCGCCGACATGCGGGCGGACCTGCTTGAGCTGGCCGCCGACGGGCTGGCGGCCGCGGTCGGCCTGCTTGACCAGCACGCGCGGCTGCTTTCCGTGGCGCACGCCTACGTCTTCGGCCACGAGTCAGGCGCCGGCCTGCCTGCCGGGGGATCTGGCGGGGAGTAGTCCCGGCACGGCCCTGGAGCAGGCCAGCAGCAGCCCGGGGGCACGGCCGGAGCCGGCCGGCGATTCAGCGCCGCCGTGCGATCCATGCCCCGGTGGCGTAGGGAACCGTCATCTGCCCGTCGGGGAAGCGCTCGCCGGTGATGCGGGCAATTCTCGCCAGCAGGAATTCGCGCTCGCCGGGCGCTAGCACGCTGACGTAGGACTTGCTGCGCTGCTCGGTGATCCAGTCCCGGACTGTCACCATCCTCGTCCACGGCACAGTGAGGCGCATACCGGGCTCGAACAGCCCGGTCCCCGCGATTGCCTCCAGGCACCAGTCAGTATTGGCATGTTCCCTGGCGTACCGGGGACACGCTGCTTCCAGCGCGTCCTGGTAAGCGCTATGCCAGTCCTCGCCGTCGGGCACGGACTGGTTCCACCAGGCGGCCCAGTGCCCGCCCGGCCTGAGCACCCTGGCCACTTCGCGGCTGGCCAGGTCCTGATCGAGCCAATGCCAGGATTGCGCGAAACACGCCAGGTCGGCGCGGCCATCGCGGAACGGCAGCAGGTTGCCGTTGGTGATCACAAACGGCAATTCCGGGCTGCGGGCAATCGCGCGGCGCAGCATCGCCTCGCCGATGTCGTACCCGGTGACCAGGGCGCCGCGAGCGCTGAGCTGGCGGGTCGCGATTCCTGTCCCGGCGCAGCCGTCCAGCACGACCTGGCCGGCCAGCGGCCCGGTGATCTTCTCGATCGCCTCGAAGAGGCTGTCCGGATAGGACGGCCTGGCCACGTCGTAGTAGCCGGCGACGGCGTCAAACGGCGAGTCAGCCATTCCGGGTATCACCTTCCGGGCCTGGACTGCACAGCCCTGGCCGGGCCCGCGTACGCGCCGTCAGTGCCCGTAGACCGGGATGATCGTGGCCCGGGCGAGAGTGTGGAAGCCGAGGTTGAAGCCGGCCACCGCAGCCGAGACGTCCGAGTCGATTCCCAGCGACTCGGTGTCCAGGGCGTGCACGGTGAACACGTAGCGGTGCGGCGGGTCACCGGCTGGCGGCGCCGCGCCGCCGAACTCCTTGGTCCCGTAGTCGTTGCGCACGCAGAACGCTCCGGCCGGCAGGCCAGCGCCGCCTGCCGCGCCCGCGCCCGCCGGGAGCTCGGTAACCGACGCGGGGATGTCGATCACCAGCCAGTGCCAGAATCCCGATCCGGTCGGGGCATCGGGGTCGAAGCAGGTCACCGCGAATCCCTTGGTCTCGGCCGGGAAGCCATGCCAGCTCAGCTGGGGCGAGACGTTCTCGCCGGACACGCCGAAGCCGTTGTAGACCTGCGCGTCGCCCATCTGCTCGCCAGCGGCCACGTCCTCGCTCTGCACCGTGAACGACGGCACCTGCGGCAGGAAATCGTGGGGTAGCGGCGCCCGATCGGTCATGGTTGCCTCCTCATCAATGCGGCTAGCGTGGCCCTGGCCAACGCTACTTGAGCATCCGCTGGCGGCGGCACCGGCACCCCGGGCTGCGTAACTGCATATCGAAGATCGCGGCAGTCGCGCACTTCCGCCTCCGGGCTGGAGCAGAATGGCCTACGTTGGCGGTCCGGGCGGCCCGGCGGCGATACGGCCGGGCGCTGGCAATGGGGCGGTCAGAAAGGTCCGGCACGAGCGTGAGCCTGGCAGGCGTTCCTGCCCCATGGACGCGGCGAGCGATCCTGGCCGTTATCCTTGCCGGGGCTGCCATCATCCCTGGTCATGCGTCCGGGTCCGCGGCCGGTCCGTGCAGCGGACCGCAGTGCGGACTGGCCGGGAAGGTGCTGTGGACCCGCCTGCTGCCAGGGTCATGGACGGCCAGTGATACCGGCGGCACGGTGCTGGCACAGGGACAGGCGTACGCCGCGGCGGGCGGCGACGTGGCGGCCGTCGGATTCGGCCTGACTGTGGTCGCCTTTGACCTGCGCAGCGGGAACTGGCTGTGGACCACGGCGCTCAGCCGCCTGCCCGCCACCGCATCGATCGAGTCCGTGCGGGCCTGGCCTGGAGTGGTGACCGTCGGCGTGAGCATCCCGCGACCACGCACGGGCAGGGCCGTCCGGCGGGAGGTCGTGCTCGGCGCGAGGACCGGCGCGAGGGTCCGGAGCTATCCGGCGGCAGCGTACGGCGGCGCCGTCGCGGCCAGCTCCGCGGCCACCGTGATCGTCGGCCGGACGTCAGTGACCGGCTATGACAACAAGACCGGCAAGGTCAGGTGGCGGCGGCGGACCGGCAAGGTCCCGCAGGCATGGCGGGTGGACGGCAGCAACCTGTACGTCACCGTCGCGGCAGGCGGCTACCTCGGCACCGCGCCCGTCACCGCACTGCGGCAGATCAGCCTCGGGACCGGGGCGCAGCGGGTGATCCGGCCGCGCGGCCGTTCGTTCGACGGCGCGCTGAGCGGCGTCTTCGACGGGGTGGTGCTCTTCTCCGGAGCGCGTGGAGTGACCGCGTACAGCGCCGCGACCGGGCAGCGGCTCTGGGCACGGGCCGGGACCGTCCCGGAGAGCGTCGATGAGGTACAGGCGCGGCTGTACCTGATCAAGGGCAGCACGCTGGTGGGGGTGAACCCCGATACCGGAGCCAGGATCCGGGGCACGGTGGCGCCAGGCTCGTCCGGCCTGTACGGGGTGCGCGGCGGTGTCGCCCTCGGCCTTGACAACGGACCGGAGGGCGATGCCTGGGGATATAACGTCGCCAGGAAGCGGGTCGTCTGGACCACGCCGCAGCTGCCGTGGCCGCACTACTTCGTCGACCTGTCTGGCATCGGCGGCAGCGCGGGCGCAGCGAGCACTACGGTGCTGATCACGTCATGCGACAGGCTGGGCGCCGTCAGGGCCGCGTCCCCGGGCCTGGCCGGCGTGGCCGGCCCGGCCGGGCGGCCGGTGCAGGCTGGCCAGGCATGCCTGCACCCGGAACTCGTCGCCATCCGGCGCTGATCAGCTGGCCGGAGCGGTTGCCGGTGGCTGGCAGGCCGCTACCGGCCCACCATCCCGCGGGACCACAGCACCGGGATGCACGCCTTGGTCTTCGCCCTGGTCTTCGTGCTGAGCTGGGAGGTACCAACGGCGCGCGGTCCCGACATGCACCGCGGTGATCCCGAGATGCCCCCGCCGAGCAGCATCGTGCATGCCATGACGGCCAGCGCCACCGGGAAGAACAGGGCAGTCCTGAGCCGCCGTCCTGAGATCGCGCCGAGCCGCCGGCCCGCCGAGGCGGGGCGGATCCGCAGCCAGAGCCAGAGCCGCGCGGCGCCCGCCTTCAGCTGTTCTCTGCCCGGCATTTCCTCGTCCTGGTTGAGCCGGGTGAAGATCGTGAATAGTGACGTCAGCCCCGGGTCCGATGCCCGCAGCATAATCTCGATCATGTCCAGGTCCTTGCGCTGGCCGACGGGCAGGCCCATCGCCACCTCCCATCTGGCCGATTCCCCTGCCAAGGTAACAGCCGTCATCTGGTGACATGGCCCGCACGCAGGCATTGACCAGGCGCGATCATCCCGGCCGCGCTTCCCCCGGCCCGGCAGTCCCAGCCGTCGCGCAAGGCTCTGCTGCATCAGCGCGGCGACGCAGCCCATGGCGCCGGTCAGGTGCGGGCGTGGTGCTGGTCAAGGCGCCGGCCAGGCTGCTGGGGCGGCTGGCCGGGGGCGGCTCGGAGGCGCGCGCCAGCCGGGCCCGCTGCATGTGATCATGAACTCAGCAGGCGCCGCTTTCGCAGCCGTCGAGGAGGCCACCATCATGACCGTACGCCGTGCGCTCGTCACCGGATCATCACGAGGGATCGGCGCGGCGATCGCCCGGGCGCTGGCCGGGTCCGGCCACCGCGTAGCCGTGCACTGCCGGGCGGACCCGACGGCCGCCGCCGCGGTCGCCGCGGCGCTGCCCGCGGCCGCGGCCCTGCCGGGCGGCGGGCACGCCGTGGTGACCGGCGACATCGCCGACCCGCGGCAGGCCGGGGACATGGTGGCGGCGGCCGTTGCCGCGCTCGGTGGCATCGACGTGCTGGTGAACAATGCCGGCGTGTACGCCCACCAGCCGATCGAGTCCACCTCGTACGCCGACTGGCAGGCCTCCTGGCGGCACATCGTGGACACCAACGTCCATGGCCCGGCCAACGTGACCTGGTGCGTGACCGACCACCTGCTGCACCGGCCGGAAGGGCCGGACGGTGCCCGGATCATCAATGTCGGCTCGCGCGGCGCCTACCGCGGCGAGCCGACGGCGCCGGCCTACGGTGCCGCGAAGGCCGCGCTGCACGCCATGGCGCAGTCGCTGGCGGTCGCGCTCGCCCCGCACGGCATCGCGGTCGCCGCCGTCGCGCCCGGCTTCGTCCGGACCGAGATGGCGGAGTCCGTGCTGTCCGGCGCGGCCGGGGACGGCATCCGGGCGCAGAGCCCGTTCGGCCGGGTCGCCGAGCCTGAGGAGGTGGCGGCCGCGGTGGCGTGGCTCGCCTCGCCGCTGGCCATGTGGGCGAGCGGCACCGTCATCGACCTCAACGGCGCGTCCTACCTGCGCTGACGCTCAACGGGCACCGCGGCACCCAGACCGTCGAGGAAGGAGCCGAGATCATTGTCCGGATGGCTAGCAGTCACTGGCCGTTTCTGCGCAGCAGTCACCGGCCGGTCCCGCCTGGCCGCGGATCAGTAGTTCCGCGGCCAGCTCAGATCGTTCAGGCGGTCGGCATCCAGTACGACGACTGCGTCTTGTCCCGTGCTGACCAGGCCCTCGTTGTTGAGGTCACGCAGGATACGGCCCACCACCTCGCGCGCGCTTCCCACGTGCTCGGCAAGCTCCTGCGGCGACAGCCGGGCCACGATACTGTCGCCGTTGTCGCCGGACTCGGCGGCGTCGAGCAGGTGGCGGACCACGTTCTGGCGCACGGACGGCGGCGTCGCGCTGGCCAGTGCGCTGAGATAGGCAGTCGTTTGCTCAGCCAGGTCGGCAAGCAGCACGTTGGCCAGGCCAGCGTCTGCCGCTGCCAGCTTGCGCACCGTCTCTGGACGCAGCAGCAGGAGCCGGCTGCCGGTCACGGTCTGGATCGACATGCGGGGAGACTGACCGGCATAGAGCCCGGCCAGCCCGACGAGGTCGCCCGGCCTGCTGTAGCGGACCGTCAGCTGCCGGCCCTGCTCCGAGATCAGGCAGGTCCGCAGCGTTCCCTCCGCCACCACGCAGAGGAACGGCGAGGTAGAGCCGATGCGGTGCAGGACGGTGCCCGCCGGGACGTCCAGCAGCGCGGAATCAGCCGTCATGCGCTCCAGAGTCGCGGCGGGCAGCGCGCCGAGCCGACACCGGGCCAGCGCCTCCTGGTGCTGCTGATCGAGCATCGTCACCCCCTCGGGGAACTGGTTCGGGTGAGTGGCCCCACACGATAACGGAAGCAGTACGACCATACAACGACCTTGCATACATGCTGAGAGCAAGGCGAGGCCGCCGGTGACCGCGTCCACCCGTGCACTGTCGGCAGGCCCGACGGCCCAGCAGATCGGCGGGCCCGGTGCCAGCTGGGTCCGGCCAGCGTCCTGGATGACCTGTGTTGGCAGGTGGACGCTGCGGTCATTCCATGATCACCTGTGTCGGCAGGTGGGCGCTGCGGTCATTCCACTACGGAAACGTTGACGGGTCCTGGCACCACTTTATTTCCGTGATCAAGGAACGGCGCGGCGGGGATGCGCCGGGCGGTTCAGGGAACGGCGCGGCGGGGATGCGCGGGGCGGTTCACTGGCCCTTGCGCTGGCTTGATGACAGGATGTCCGGCAGGGCGGCATGGAGCAGAGCCGCCGTTACGGGGAGGGGCGCTCCATGACAACTCCGGAGCCTGTTCACACGGAATCAGAAGCGCATCCGTGGCAGGTCCAGATTCCCAATCATCCGAGTCGGCAGGATTCGCCCGAGTATGTCGCCTCGCGGACCCGGATGAACGATATGGCGAGCCAATCCGCCGGGCTGATCTACGGGTCCGGGCCCTATGAGGATCACCATGGCGGCAGCCTCTGGCTGAAGGACGCCCGCGGCTGGTTCATGGTCCGCAATCTCGCCGGGATCGAATGGTCGGCCCAATTCTGCGCAGACCCGGCCAAGGTCGATCTGCTCCGCCAGAACGCGCAGCGCCTGTACGCGATGATCGCGCCCGAGATTGCGCAGGAACTCGATCCCGGCGGCCTGCTCGGCACGCCGATCACCGATGCCGCCGGAGTCGCCCAGTGGACAGACTCGATTTTCAACGCCGGCGTTCCGCTGCATCCGGGCTTCCACACCGGCGTGCTCCCTGGCCCAGGAACGGGCGCAGGCGGAACGGGGGCAGGCCGAACGGGAGGGTCAGCCGGGGCCGCCGGGGTGGGGGTTGCTGACGGTGGGGCCGCTGCGGCGGGAGGGGCGACCGGGTCTGCTGGAGCCGAAGGGGCAACCGCTGCGGCGGGAGGGGTTGCCGGGGCGGGGGATGTCCAGCCGGCCGCTAGCGTCAGCGGGGCGGCAGGGGCCAGCGCGGCCGCGGGCCCGGCGGATCCGGAGCCCGGCGGGGTCCATCACTATCCCACCCCGATCGCCGACATCCAGCTGTTCAAGTACGACGACTTCCAGCTCTGGGTGACCGACGCGCAGGGTAATCCTGCCGCGGTGGCGCCGGTTGGCGTGCGCGGCGGCGGGGATGCCAGCGTGCACGTGCTGTATGCCACGCCGGGGTCGGAGCTGGCCCGGCGAGCCGCGCAGGCTCAGCACGACCAGGTTCCGCTGATCCTCGGCCCGGAGCACCCGATCTCCCGGCAGGCGTACGTTCGCCAGCGGCCTGCCGGGCCGGCCACCGCCGGCGGGGAGTAACGCCGACGGCCGCCGCCGCGATCAACGCGGCGGCGCTGCCCGGCACGAACGGGGCCGGGGCGAACAGAGAAACAGAGAAGGAGCGTACATGCTGATCTCGATCCTGAACCAGTCCAGCCTCATCTCCAATGCTGACGCGGCGACGATGACCGAGGCCATCGCCACCCAGGTGCGCCTGGACGCCGCGCCGCTCTGGGACCGGGCTGCCGCCGCCGTGGTGTTCTACACCGACGCCTCCGCCATTCCCGCGGAAGCGCACGGCATCGCCATCGTGGACACCATTCAGGATCAGCCGCAGGGCGTGCTCGGCTTTCATACCGAGGACCAGGGCGGGAAGCTGTGGGGCGTCGTCGCGGCGAAGCCCGAGCTCGACAACGGCGGCATGACGACGACCGGCGACTGGAGCGTCTCCAGCGTGCTTTCGCACGAGGTGCTCGAGATGTTCATCGACCCCAACTGCAACCTCTGGGCCAACGACGGCAAGGGCACGGTGTACACCTTCGAGGTCTGTGATCCGGTCGAGGCCCCGACCTATGCCGTCAATGGCGTGTCGGTGTCCAATTTCGTGACTCCCGCCTGGTTCGACCCGCTCGCTCCTGTGACCGCGCAGTTCGACAAGCTGGGCCACCTGCATGGCGCCTTCACGATCCTCAAGGGCGGCTATGTGGTGTACTCGTCGGCCGGCAGCGCGCAGCAGAAGTTCGGCGACGAGTTCCCGCAGTGGCGCAGGGACATGAAGAGCGGGCCGCTCGCCCGGACCCGCGCCAGGCTGGACCAGCTCGCTGCCGCACGCTAACCGAAGGTCGGCCTGGCGGGCCCGCCCGGCTCATCGAGCCGGGCGGGCCCGCGTCCGGCGGATCCCAGGCCGGGCGGATTTTCCGGCCGGCCCGCAGCGGGTTGATCATTCCGCCAGCAATACGCGGGCTTAATAGCGCATAATAGAAGTGATGAATCCTTCCCGCGCCGCGCCCCGGCGTTATCTGCCCAGCAGCCCCTTCAATAACCGTCCCCCGGCCCGGCCGATTGAGCAGTACGCGGTGCACGACCAGGTGACCCATGACCGCTACGGCCTCGGCATGGTCATCGGCGTCGAGGACGATGTCGCCGTGCTCGTCGACTTCGGCCCGCAGCAGGCACGGATCACGACTCCCTTCACCAAGCTGACCAAGCTCTGACAGCCGCGTCCGCCGCCCCGCGGGCGGGTGTCACCGCGCCGCGGTGACACCCGAGCATGGCGCAGTCATCAGCCGGCTGAGGCTGCGTAAAAACTGGGTCTTGGCTGCGGTAGCCGGAGCGCGACAGCAGGTCGCTGGCTAGCCGAGCAGCTCAGCGAAGCGCGCCTTCACCGTGGCCGCTGTACGGTCCGCTGGCGCATCCCAGACATCCTGGTTCATGATCTCGACCTCGACGAAGCCGTCGTAGCCGGCCGCGAGTACCTGCTCCGATATCGGCCCGAAATCGATCGACCCGTCGCCGAGATGGCCGCGGCCGAGCAGCATGTCGCGGGGCAGCGGGACGACCCAGTCGCACAGCTGGTAGCCGACGATCCGCCCGCGTGCACGGGCGATGTCGGCCGCGACGCGCGAGTCCCACCAGACGTGGTACGTGTCGATCACCACGCCGACGGTCTCGGCCGGGAACAGCATCGCGAGCTCAACGGCGTCGGCCAGGCGGGTGAGCACGCACCGGTCGGCGCAGAACATCGGATGCAGTGCCTCGATGCCCAGCCGGACGCCGTGCTCCCGCGCGTGCGGGACAAGCTCAGCGACCGCGTCGGCGATCATGCGGCGGGCCAGGCCGACATCGCGCGTCCCGGCTACCAGCCCGCCGGACACGAGGACAAGCGCGTCGGCCTCCAGGGCCGCGGCCTCGTGCACGGCGGTCAGGTTGTCGGCCAGCGCGGCCCGGCGGGCGTCCGGCTCGGCGTGCGTGAAGAAGCCGCCCCGGCACAGGCTGGAGACGTGCAGCCCGGAGCGGCGCACCGCGGCGGCAGACTCGCTGAGCCCGAGCTCGGCCACCCGGTGCCGCCAGAGGCCGACCGCGGGTATCTCGTGCGCGCGGCACAGGTCGAGGGTCTGCGTGAGGTTCAGCTTGTTCACGGTGGCCTGGTTCATCGACAGGCGGCTTGGCGCTATCACCGGCCCGCCGCCCCGGCCAGGTACCTGGTCATCCGGTCGACCGCGAGGCCGGGATCGAGCAGCGCGCCGGCGGCGGCGGCCAGCTCGAATACCCGGGTCAGGTGCGCGGCGGTCCGCCGCCGCTGGAATCCCGCGAGCATGGCGAAATGCGGCTGAAACCCGTTCAGCCAGGCGAGGAATGCTATGCCGGCCTTGTAGCTGGCGGTCGGCTCCTCGAAGACTGCCCGGCTCAGCGGCACGGTCGGGCCCATGATCGCGTCGTAGCGGGTGACATCGCCGGCGTCCAGCGCTTGCAGCGCCGCGGCGGCAGGCGCGGCGATGGCGGCGAACGCGCCGAGCAGCGCGTCGCTGAAGCCGTCCGGCCCGCCCCTGATCAGGTCCGCGTAGTTGAAGTCGTCGCCGGTGTAGAGGCGGACGCCAGGCGGCAGGCGGCGGCGCAGGGCCAGTTCCCTGCTGGCGTCAAGCACCGACAGCTTGATACCGCCGACCTTGCCGTCCGACCGGCTGATCAGCTCGATGACGGTGCCGGCGGCCGTATCGAAGTCAGCGGCGCCCCAGTAGCCGCGCAGCTTCGGGTCGAAGGCCTCGCCCAGCCAGTGCAGGATCACCGGCTGGTCGGCCTGCTTGAGCAGGTATCCGTAGACGTCCAGGTAGTCGCGGCCAGACCGGGCGCTCGCGGCCAGCGCGCGACTTGCCATCAGGATCACCCGGGGACCGGCCGCCTGGACCAGGTCGAGCTGTTCCTCATAGGCGCGGGTTATCGCGGCGAGGGTGTGCGCTGAGCCGGCCGGAAGCTGGTCGGTGCCCACGCCGCAGGAGATCAGGCCGCCGCGGCGGGCCGCGTGCTCGGCTGAGTACCGGATGAGATCTCTCGCCTGTTCCCAGGTCAGGCCCATGCCACGCTGCGCGGTATCCATGGCCTCGGCGACGGCGAACCCGTGTGCCCACAGGTGCGCGCGGAAATCCAGCGTGGACTGCCAGTCGATGCTGCCGTCCGGGAACGCGGCCACGTGCGGCGCGGCGAAGACGTGCCGGGAGCGGGGCACGGGGTGGCGGCCCGGCCACCCCGGGGCGGGGATTTGCACGGGATCTGCCCGGCCGGGCAGCCGGATTGCCGCCGTCATCTCACGCGTCCAGCCGCGGAACTTCGATGCGGCGGCCCTCCGCCGACGACCGCATCGCGAGCTCGGCGAGCTGGACGCCCTTGGCGCCCTCGGCAAGATCCCAGGAGAACGGCTCGCCCGTGGCTGAATGCCTGAGGAACAGCTCCCACTGGACCTTGAAGCCGTTCTCGAATGCCCCGTTGTCCGGGACGTCCGTCCACTGCGCCAGGTAGTCGATCGGGTCGGGCAGGTCAGGATTCCAGGCCGGCATCGGCGTGTTCACCCGGTGCTGGACGGCGCAGTTGCGCAGGCCAGCCACCGCGCTGCCATTGGTGCCGTCCACCTGCAGCTCGACGAGCTCGCGGCGGTTGACCCGCACCGCCCAGGAGGAATTAACGGAGGCGACGGCCCCGCTGTCGAATTCCAGCAGCGCGTACGCCGCGTCATCCGCAGTAACGTCGTACCGAGCGCCCTTTTCATCCCACCGGACCGGGACATGGGTAGCGCGCCGTGCGTAGAGCGCCTGGATGGGGCCGAAAAGATCCTCCAGCAGGTACTGCCAGTGCGGGAACATGTCGAGGACGATCCCGCCGCCCTGTTCCTTGCGGTAATTCCAGGAGGGCCGCTGCGCGGCGAGGCCGTCGCCCTCGAATACCCAGTAGCCGAACTCAAGCCGCACCGAGAGCACGCGCCCGAAGAAGCCATCGCTAATGAGCCGGCGCAGCTTAATGACGCCCGGCAGGAACAGCTTGTCCTGGACGACGCCGTGCACGATCCCGGACGCACGCGCGGCGCGCGCCAGCTCCACCGCGCCGCGCACGGAGTCGGCGACGGGCTTCTCTGTGTACACGTGCTTGCCGGCCTCGATGGCCTTGCGCAGGCTCGCCTCGCGGGCGGTGGTGACCTGCGCGTCGAAGTAGATTTCGATGCCCGGGTCACTAAGCACGTCGTCCAGGCTGGTCGTCCAGCGCCGGATGCCGTGCCGCTCGGCAATCTGGCGCAGCCGCTCCTCGCTGCGGCCGACCAGGACTGGCTCGGGAAGGATCGCGGTGCCATCATCGAGCAGCACCCCGCCCTGGTCGCGAATCGCCAGCAGCGAGCGGACCAGGTGCTGCCGGTAGCCCATCCGGCCGGTGACGCCGTTCATGGCAATGTGGACGGCCCTGCGCGACATGGATCACCCTTCGCGGACAGTCCGCGCAGCCAGCGTGCGCAGTGCCCAGTACGTGCGCAGTTTTGGAAAGCACTTTCCCAGACTAGGGTGGGCTGGGAAGCTGGGTCAAGCAGGATGGCGGGCGGGGCAGGCCGGGCGGCGGACGCGGGGGCAGGCCGGACGGCGGATCGAGAGGCACGTGGATCGGTGGACGCAGTGACCGAGGCGGGAGCCGCGCAGGCCCGGCGCCGGACGGCCGAGAATGGCGGGGCGCGGCGCCGGACGGCCGAGAATGGCGAGGCGCGGCGCCGGCCGGCCGCGAACGGCGATGCGTCGCGGGTGACCCTGCAGGACGTGGCCGACCGGGCCGGGGTATCGCTGACGACGGCATCGAGGGTGGTCAGCGCGGGGCCGCGCAAGGTCGGCCAGCAGCTGATCGACCGGGTGAACGTGGCTGTCGCCGAGCTCGGGTACACCGCAAACCTGCAGGCCAGGGCGGTTGCGACGGGGCAGAGCAGCACCATCGGGGTCGTGGTGCACGACATCGCCGATCCGTATTTTTCCTCGATCGCCGCCGGGCTCATCGAGGTCGCCTACTCCCGGCAGCTGCTCGTCTGCCTGTCCAGCACGTCCGCAGGCGAGTTCCGGGAGAGCGAGTATGTCGCCCTGATGCGGGCGCAGCGCGCCCGCGCGGTGATCCTCATCGGCAGCAGGTCCGATGACGTCAAGGTGCGCCAGGGCCTGCGCGTCGAGATCGATGC
>DATGVY010000104.1:0-5367 GCA_035299845.1 Streptosporangiaceae bacterium | reverse complement strand
ACGGCATCCGAGTGGGGCATCGGCGTCGTTTCGGCGGTCGTGTGACCAGCGGAGTGGGGCACAGAGACGCAACACGCCGTGCAAAATGACCTTGACCTTCCAAGATCACGAGTTGTGCGACAGCCTCTCCAGCACCCCTTAATTTCCGCGATCATGGATCAACTACGATGGGGCTAGGCCTCGGCGGGGGCCTTGTCGGGCTGGCAGGCCTTGCAGGGCACGCAATCGGCCGCTTCCGCGGCCTCCCTCGTCATGTGCTCAAGATCCTCCTCGCTGAGGAAGCGGATGAGGATGCAGTCGTCCCGGTGGTACCTGGTGATGCCGGGAACCACGGTGACCTCACGGCTCACCCCGGCCGCGCCACCGGGGCCGTCAGCTGCCGGCTCCGTGCCGTCCGCTCCGGCGTCGGCAGGCGCGGCGGCGGGCTCGGCTGTCGCCGGCCCGGCGTCCCCCGGCGGCGCGGCCGGCCCGGGCAGCGCAGCTGGCGCGCGCGATGCGGGCGGCGGCACGGCACCGGCAGGAGACGCAGCCGCGACGAGGGGCGGGACTGTGCCAGCCGGCGATTCGGACGGCGCCGGCGGCACCGCGACGCTGGCCCGTGGGACGGATGCGGCAGGCGGGCTCGTGGCGGCAGGCGTCGTCGCGGCAGGCGGGCTCGTCGCGGCAGGCGGGCTCGTTTCGCCAGGCGTCGTCGCGGCCGGCGGGGTCGTCGCGGCAGGCGGGGTCGCGGCGGCAGGCGGGGCCACTGGCCGGGACGGCGCAGCCACGGCAGGCGGCGCGGTCGGCGCCGCCTCGCCGGTACGCGAGCCAGCCACGGCCGGCTCGCCAGGCGGCACGGCCTCGCCAGGCGGGATCCCCGGATGGGACGGCGGTGCCGGGACAGGCCGAGTCGCCTGCTGACGCAGAGCTGGCTCCGTGCGGGATGCAGCCGCCACAGGCGGGACTGGGCTGGCTGACCGGCCGCCTGCTACTGGTGCTGCCCGCTCCGCTGGGCCCGGATCGGCTGCTCCTCGATCGGCTGCTCCTCGATCGGCTAGACCTCGATCGGCTAGACCTCGATCGGCTGGAACCGGGCCATGCGGTGCGGTCGGCCGGGCAGCGTCAGCCCTCGCTCCATGGCGCGCCCCGGTCCGCTTGGCGGAAGACTCCTTGCCTGCGCTGGCGCCTCCGTTGACCGCTCCTGAAGCTGCCGGCAGTTCATTGGCACCAGGCCCGCGCCAGGAACCAGCGCCCGCAGGAAAGCCTGCGGCAGGAACGGGCGGCCGGGCCGGTCGCCGCCCGCCGATCTCCGGCCCCGGAGCCCCGCCCCCAGCGGCGGCAGGCTCCTCAGGCTCGCCTGGAGCACGCCCGCCGCTGGCAGCGGGATGCTTTTCGGCCCATCGCCACGGGTCGTCCGGCACGGATCTTGCGGCCGCTGCGGACTTCGCAACCGGCGGACTGGCGGATCCGGCCAGCTCGGCGGGCGTCGGCCGGCCAGCGGCGGGCGCCTCGGCCCGGTCCGCGGTCACCGGCTCATCCTGTGCCGCCTGCCCGGCCTGCTGCCCGGCCGGGCGGCCGGCCGCGGCGTCGCCGAATATCTCGTCGCGCCAGATCACCACACCGATGACCAGGAGCACGGCCGCCAGCGCGCTCACGCCGATGGCGAGGTAGACAAGCAGCAGGCTGCTAGTGAAAATCCCTGCGACGAGCAAGCCGATAGCCGCTACAACCACCGCGAGAACTACGCCAAAGCGGATCACGGGCGGGCTCCACCGGCGAGACTGCCGCTATCCGCCCGATCAGCGACGATCGTGCTGAGCCGACTCGGACGGGTGGAATCCGCCGGTGTGCGGCACGGGCTCAGGCTGCGGGGTGTACGGACTTGCCACGGCCTGCCCGCCGTTGCGGGCATCCATGCGGCCCATGCCCGCCGGAACCGTCGGCTGCGGCCCGGTAGCCATGGCCGGGAAGACGCCACTGTCGGTGGCGCCTGCCTCAAGATCACGAAGCTGCCCTTCCAGATAGGCCTTGAGCCTGCTGCGGTACTCCCGCTCGAAGGCACGCAGGTCGTCGACGCGCCGCTCGAGTTCCTCCCGCGACTGGACGAGCGACCCCATGGCCTGGCGGTGCCGCTCCTGGGCATCGCGCTCCAGGCTCTCCGCGCGCGCTCTGGCATCGCTGGTGATCTGCTCAGACTGCCGCCTGGCCTTGGTCAGGATCTCGTCAGCCTCGCGCCTGGCCCGGCCAAGCGTCTCGTCAGCTTCCCGCCGCGCGTCAGCAATCGCCTGGTCAGCCGTCTGCTGCGCGAGGGCAAGCACCCGCGCCGCGGTATCCATGTTGTCCTCGACCGGCTTCATGCCCATCATCACGGCCTCTTGCTGCCTGCGCTCGGGCTCGATTCTCGACGGCTCCGGCGTGATCAGCTCGGGAGGCGGGTCGGCATGGGGAGCGTTGAGAGCCGCGGGCGCCTTGCCCCCGCGCAGCACCTCAGCCAGCTTGCCACGGAGCTCTTCGTTCTCCTGGATCAGCCGGTCGAGTTCCGCTTCAACCTCATCGAGGAACGCGTCGACCTCTTCCTCGTCGTAGCCGGGCCTGAGCCTGGTCGTGCTGAACTGCTTGTTCCGCACATCCGCGGGCGTCAGTGGCATGTCGTCTCCTTGGCACGCTTGGACTGGGTCCCCAGTGGACGCTACCCGATCAGATCAGCTGCACGGCCTGGATCAGGACGAAAACCACCAGGAACAGCACCATGAAGCTGAGGTCCAAGGCCACATTACCGAGACGGAGCGATGGAATGCAGCGCCTTAGCAATCTCAGTGGCGGATCGGTCGGCGTATAGGCAGCCTCCGCCATCAGCAGGACGATGCCCTTCGGAGTCCACGACGGCGAGAAGGTCTGTATCCAGCTGATGATCAGCCGCCCGATGAGCAGGAGCAGGTAGATCCAGAGAGCATAGGTCAAGATGATCTTTACGAGCGCCACATCCCTGCCCTGCCCGCACGGCCGATCCGAGATGGTTACCGCGGTTGCCGTGCCGCGTAGTTTGTCACTGTCTTCCCGGGCTAGCGGCCAGAGACCGCTAGCTCTGGTTGAAAAAACCTCTCTCTACGATACGGGCCTTGTCCTCGGCGGCTACCTCGACGTTCGCTGGCGACAGCAGGAACACCTTGTTGGTCACGCGCTCGATGCTCCCTCGCAGCCCGAAGATCAGGCCGGCCGCGAAGTCGACCAGGCGCTTCGCGTCGCTGTCGACCATCTCGGTCAGGTTCATGATCACCGGAGTGCCGTCGCGGAAATGCTCCCCGATCGTACGGGCCTCATTGTACGTACGCGGATGCAAGGTGGTAATCCGGGCCAGGTCGGTGGTCTGCATCACCGTGCTCGCCTGCCGCTCCTGGGCGGCCCGGCCGTTCTGCAGGCTGGCGTCGCCTTGGCCAAGGTGAGTCTCCAGCCGGTCCGCCGGGTCCAGCATGTCGCCCTGGTCGCCGTACTCGTCATACTCGTCAGAGCCATAGTCGTCCTGGTAGCGGTCGTCGTAGCGGTGATCGTCCTCTACGAGGCCGAGATAGACCGCCATCTTGCGCATCGCGCTGGCCATGCTGCAGTCCTCCGTCGCGCTATGGTGCAGCCCCGCTCACACCGCGTGCCACGCGTCGGACATTACCTGACGAACGCCTGCCGGCCGCCGAGCAACGCCGTACCGACACGCACGTGTGTCGCGCCTGCCGCGATCGCCTGCTCGAGGTCGCCGCTCATTCCCGCGGAAATCATCACCGCCGCAGGGTGCGCCGACCGCATGATCACCGACAACTCGGCAAGCGCCGCAAACGCGGCGGCCGGGGGGACTCCGAGCGGCGCCACGGCCATCAGCCCGCCCAGCACCAGGCCGTCCTGGGCCGCTATCGCGTCGGCGACCGCCAGCATCTGATCCGGGGCGGCGCCCCCCCGGCCGGGATCGCCATCCAGGCTGGCCTGCACCAGGCAGGTGACCGTGCGCCCGGCTGCCGCCGCCCGCGAGCCGAGCGCGCTGACCAGGCGCAGCCGGTCGACCGAGTGGATGAAATCGGCGAAGGAGATCACGCTCGCGGCCTTGTTGACCTGCAGCTGGCCGACGAAATGCCAGCTGAGGCCGAGGCCGAGAGGAGCGCACTCGGCCGCCTTGGCGGCCGCCTCCTGTGCCCTGTTCTCCCCGATGTCGGTCACGCCGAGCTCGCTGAGCAGGCGGATGTCGGAGACAGGACGGGTCTTGGTGATGGCGATGAGCGTGACCTCCGAGGTACTGCGGCCCGCAGCCTGGCATGCCGCCGCAATCCTGGCCCGCACCGCTCGCAGGCCGGCGCTTATCTCGCCGCGGCGCACCCCGTCCGCCGGGCCGGGAGAGCTGGTCACCGGCCTATCATCAGGCAAGCCAGACCAGGCCGGCGAATCGCCCGGTCCGGCCGTCGCGCCGGTAGGAATACAGTGCCGGGGTCTCGGCCGTGCACCGCGGATCGCGGCTGACCGACCGGACGCCGGCCCCGGCCAGCTGCGCGCTGACTCCGGCCTTGATATCGATGCCCGGGCTGCCCTTCGTCGTGACGCTGCCTGCTGCTGGCACTGCATCCGCTATCCGCGCCCTGAGCTGCGCGGGCACCTCGTAGCATCCGCCGCAGATGGCAGGCCCGATCACGGCCCGCATCCGCACCGGGTCAGCTCCGCCCGCAGTCATGGCGTGGACCAGCGCCAGCACAACGCCGGCCGCCATTCCCTCCCGGCCCGCATGGGCGGCGCCGATGATCCTTGCCTCCGGATCGGCGATCAGGACCGGAGCGCAATCCGCTACCAGCACGCCCAGGGCCAGGTCCGGGACGTCGGTGAAGAGCGCGTCGGCCACCGGGGCGGTGCCAGCCGCCGGAGTCGGGCCGGCCGCATAGACCACGTCCGACCCGTGCACCTGCCGCATCCAGGCTGTCCGGTCGGCCGCCCGGCCGCAGAGCTGCGCCGCGAGCCGCCGGTTGCCGGCCACCGCGGCCGGATCATCACCGACGCCGCCGCCCAGGTTCAGCGTGTCAAAGGGAGCAGCGCTGATGCCGCCAAGACGGCTGGTAAATGCCGCGAGCGCGCCGGGCGCCAGCTCGAACGGCCGCCCCTCGACATGCGCGAGTTCAGCGCGGCCGGCCGTCACTTCAGGAAGTCGGGGACGTCGAGTTCGTCATCCTCTTCGAAAACCACGGACCTGCGGCGGGTGGTCGCCGGATCGAAGATGCGTGCCCCGACCGCTGCGTCGGCCCGGGTTGCCCCGGCGGCCACGTCCGGGCCCGGTAGCGAGGCGGCCGCGGGAACATCAGCCGGGCGGGGCGCGGGAATGGCTTCGATCCTCGTGCTCTCGGGCTCGCCGGACGCTGCCCA
>DATGVY010000103.1:0-9659 GCA_035299845.1 Streptosporangiaceae bacterium | reverse complement strand
CGGTGGTCGACGGTGACCACCGGCGGCGGTTCGACATCGTCGCGTACGTCAACGGCATGCCGCTGGCCATCATCGAGCTGAAGAAGGCCGGCGACCAGAACGCCGACCTGGAGGGCGCGCACGCACAACTGATCACCTACGTCGAGGAACTGCCGATGGCGTTCCGCTGCAACGTGCTGTGCGTGGTGACCGATGGGGTAACGGCGCGCTACGGGACCGCATTCACTCCATTCGAGCACTACGCACCATGGACCGTGGACGACGAGGGCAGGCCGGTCCCCCAGCCGCCGGCGTCGGACGAGGACCTCGCGCTCAACCTGATCCTGTACGGCCTGTTCGAGCAGCGCCGGTTCATCGAGCTGCTGCACGGCTATGTGGCGTTCGCCCAGGCCGACAGCCAGCTGATCAAGCGGATCGCCAAGGCGCAGCAGTATTTCGCCGTTTCCAAGGCCGTCGACAAGACGATCGAGGCGGTCCGCAGCCACGGCCTCGCGGGGGTGGTCTGGCACACCCAGGGCTCCGGCAAGTCGATGGAGATGGAACTCTACGCCAACCAGGTGCTGACCAGCCCCGCGCTGGGCAACCCGACGATCGTCGTGCTCACCGACCGCACCGACCTGGATGACCAGCTGTTCGACACGTTCCTGGCCAGCGAGCTGCTGCCGGAGAAGCCGATCCAGGCCATGACCCGGGACGAGCTTCGCACCGAACTGGCCAGCCGGCGCACCGGCGGCATCATCTTCTCGACGCTGCAGAAGTTCGGCCGCACCAAGGCCGAGCGGGAGGCGGGACACAAGCACCCGCTGCTGTCCGACCGGCGCAACATCATCGTGATCGTCGACGAGGCGCACCGCAGCCACTACGACAGCCTCGACGGTTACGCCCGGCACCTGCGCGATGCGCTGCCGCACTCGACGATGATCGCCTTCACCGGGACGCCGGTCTCCGAGGCCGAACGCGATACCCGCCAGGTGTTCGGCGACTACATCGACATCTACGACCACACCCGCGCCGTCGAGGACGGCGCGACCGTGCCGGTCTATTACGAGCCCCGCCACATCCCGGTCGACCTGCCCGCCGACATCGATCCCGAGCTGATCGACGAGCGGGCCGATGAGGCGACGGCCGGCCTCGACGACTCCGAACGCGAGCGCATCCAGCGGACGGTCGCGGTCATGAACGAGCTCTACGGCGCGCCGGACCGGCTGCGCGTGCTCGCCGACGACCTCGTCCGGCACTGGGAGTCACGCTCCGAGCTGATGCGAAAGTTCATCGGCGGGCCGGGCAAGGGGATCATCGTCTGCGCCACCCGCAGCATCTGCGCACGGCTGTACGACCAGATCATCGCGCTACGGCCGGCCTGGCATGACGGCAGCATCGAGCGCGGGAAGATCAAGGTCATCTACACCGGCGACCCGAGCGACACCGCGGAGATCCGGGAGCATGTCCGGCGGCCGTCGCAGAACAAGGCGATCCAGCACCGGGCCAAGGATCCGGACGACGAGCTTGAGCTGGTGATCGTCCAGTCGATGTGGCTGACCGGCTTCGACTCACCGCCGCTGCACACCCTCTACCTGGACCGGCCGATGCGCGGCGCCGCGCTCATGCAGGCGATGGCGCGGGTGAACCGCACCTTCCGCGGGAAGGAGGACGGCCTGCTCGTCGGCTACGCGCCGCTCACCGAGAACCTGTACGCCGCGCTCGCCGAGTACACCGCCGGCGATCAGGAAATCCGGCCGCTCGGCCGCGACATCGACGAGGCCCTGGCGAAGGTGCGCGACCTGCACGACGTCATCGGCGACATCATCCTGGCCGGATACGACTGGCGCGCCAGCCGCGCGGTGAAGGGGCCGAGGGCCTACCTCAACGCGGTGCTCGGCGCGGTCAACTACCTGCGCGACCCGGCCAACCCGGAGAACCAGCCCGCCGACGGCGAGCCGACGCTGGCGGACCGGTTCCGGACGCAGTCCGCGCGGCTGGCCCGCTTCTACGCGCTGTGCGCGAGCAGCGGCGCCGTCAACGACTACCGGGATGACATCGCGTTCTTCGAGGAAGTCCGGGTCTGGATGGCCAAGTTCGACGCCGAGGACCGCAGGGCCGCCGGCCTGCCGATTCCCGCCGATGTTGCGCTCTACCTGCGCCAGCTCACCGCGGGCGCGATCGAGGCCGGCGGCGTCACCAACCTCTACGAGGCCGCCGGCATCCCTCGGCCCGACCTGTCCCACCTTGACGAGGCGTTCATCAAGAAGGTGCAGGAAGCCAGGCACCCGCAGCTGGCGATCGAGGCGCTGCGGCGGCTGATCGAGCAGGAGATGCGCAGGGTCACCCGGCACAACATCGTCCGCCAGCAGAGTTTCGCCGGCCGGCTGCTCGACCTCATGCGCAGGTACACCAACCAGCACCTCACCGCTGCCGAGATCATCGCCGAGCTCGTGGCGATCGCCAGGGAGGTCTCCGCAGACGCCGATCGCGGCAGGCAGTTCAGCCCGGCCCTGACCAGTGACGAGCTTGCTTTCTACGACGCCGTTGCGCAGAACGAGTCCGCGCTGACGGAGATGGGCACCGGCGTGCTGGCCGACATCGCCCGCGACCTGGTCAAGGCGCTGCGCCGCGACGTCACGACGGACTGGGTGTCGCGGGACGACGTGCGGGCCAAGCTCCGCTCCACGATCAAGCGGCTACTCGCGAAGTACGGCTACCCGCCCGACGCCCAGCCTGTAGCCACCGAGCTGGTGATTCGCCAGATGGAGACCTTCGCCGACGAGTGGTCGCCAACGGCCAGCTGGTGAGAGCCAACCCGTGCTTCGCTAGACAACGCGAAGCCCGGGCTTCCGTCGTCCGGCGGTCCACCCGGGCCCACTTCCTGCCCTCCAGGGAGGGCGGCTGGTCTCAAGATAACCGGCTGGCCAGGCCGTGAGCAACTGATCAGGCACGCTGCCGTCAGCGCAACACTGCGATATCCAGTTCAGCGGAAGTCACGGCTGCGGGCGGCGGCGACCACCTTGAGCCGTTGCAGCCGGGTGGCGAGCAGGCTGACCGCCCCGTCCAGGCGTTCCACCCGGCCGTGCACCAGCAGCGCGCTGGCGTCCATCGCCAGGCGGCGGTGCCGTTCCCACACTCCCGGCGGGCAGATCACGTTGGCCATCCCGGTCTCGTCCTCCAGGCTCAGGAACACCACCCCGCGCGCCGTCCCCGGTTGCTGCCGGTGCGTGACCAGCCCGGCCACCAGCACCGCGGCGCCGGGCCGGGCCGTCCGCAGCGCGTCCGCCCCGATCGTGCCCCGCTCGGCGAGCATCTCCCTGATGTGCTCGATCGGGTGGGTGCCGTAGGTACCGGTCGCCCACAGGTCGGCGAAGGTCTCCTCGGCCGCCGTCATGGCCGGCAGCGGCGGCGCGGCCAGGCCGGGGGTGGTGCCGGGAAGCTGGCCAGCACAGATCGTGGCCGCCGGGCCGGCCGCCCACAGTGCTTCGCGCCTGCCCACCCCGAAGCAGCCGAACGCGCCCGCCGTGGCCAGCGCCTCCAGCGCGGGCGCCGGCAGCGCGGTGCGGCGGGCGAAATCCTCCAGGTCCGCGTACGGCTGCCCGGCCACGATGGCGGCAGCGGCGGCGGAACCCAGGTTGCGCACCTCGGACAGTCCGAGCCTGATCGCAGGCACTGTACTAGCCCGGGGGGGAGACCCCCCGGAACCCCCCGGCAGGACACCCGCTGGCCCGGGCAGAGCGGTGCCGAGCGGCGGTTCTCCAGTGACCGGCCCCGCGGCGGGGTCTGTCGCTGCGGCGGGACCGGCGGGGGAACATCCGTTAAAAATCTGGGTTGATGAGGTTTGCTGGTTCTCGAGTGTCGCGAGTACGGCGCTGGCGTTGATGCCGACGCCGTGCACCTGCACCCCGTGCCGTCGTGCGTCGCTGATCAGGCTGGCCGGCGAGTAGAAGCCCATCGGCTGGTTGCGCAGCAGGGCAGCGGTGAACGCCGCCGGGTAGTAACGCTTCAGCCAGGCGCTCGCGTAGACCAGGTAGGCGAAGCTGATCGCGTGCGACTCGGGGAACCCGTAGCTGGAGAAGGCGAGGATCTTCTGGTAGATGTCCTCGGCGACGGCCAGCGGGATGTCCCTTTCCGCCATCCCGTCCAGCAGCCGCTGCCGCAGTTCCTCGATCCGCTCCGGTGCACGCTTGGAGCTCATCGCCTGCCGGAGCTTGTCCGCCTCGGTGGGGCTGAATCCGGCGCAGTCGATCGCGATCTGCATCATCTGCTCCTGGAACAGCGGCACGCCGAGGGTCTTGCCGAGGGCATGGCGCATCGAGGAGTGCGGCAGGTCCGGGGTTTCCTCACCGCGCTTGCGACGCATGTAGGGATGCACCGAGCCGCCCTGGATCGGGCCCGGCCTGATCAGCGCGACCTCGATCACCAGGTCGTAGAACTTCTCCGGCCGCAGTCGCGGCAGGGTGGCCATCTGGGCGCGCGACTCGACCTGGAAGACCCCGACGGTGTCTGCCTCCCGTAGCATCGCGTAGACGGCGGGGTCCTCCTGCGGGATCGACTGCAGGCTCCAGCGCCGGCCGTGATGGGTCTCGACCAGCTCGAAGCAGTCCCGGAGCGCGGATAGCATGCCCAGGCCGAGCAGGTCGAACTTGACCAGCCCGGCGTAGGCGCAGTCGTCCTTGTCCCACTGCAGCACGGTGCGGCCGGGCATCCGCGCCCACTCCACCGGGCACACATCCCCCACCGGCCGGTCGCAGATCACCATCCCGCCGGAGTGAATGCCCAGATGCCGGGGCAGCCGCTGCATCTGCCCGGCGAGCTGGACCACCGCATCGGGAACGCCCGAGCCGGGCGGGATCGGCTGGCCCGGGCCATACTGCCGGGGCCCGACCTGACGTGCCCACTGATCCTGCTGCTCCGGCTGATAGCCGAGCGCCCGCCCCGCGTCGCGCAGCGCCATCCGGGGCCGGTACGAGATCACGTTGGCGACCTGCGCCGCCCGGTCCCTGCCGTACCGGCCGTAGACGTACTGGATGACCTCCTCCCGGCGGCGGTGCTCGATGTCCAGGTCAATGTCGGGCGGACCGTCCCGGCCCGATGACAGGAACCGTTCGAACAACAAACGATGGTGAACGGGATCGACGCTGGTAATCCCGATCGCGTAGCAGACTGCCGAGTTGGCGGCTGAACCCCGCCCCTGGCAGAGAATGCCGGCGTTCTCGCAGAAATCCACGATGTCGTGCACGATCAGGAAGTAGCCGGGGAACCCGAGATTCTCGATCACGTGCAGCTCACGCTCGATCTGCCGGTAGGCGCCCTGCACACGCTCGGCATGCGGCGGCCCGTAGCGTTTCAGCGCCTTCCTGACGACAAGCTCGCGCAGCCAGCTCGCCTCGGTGTAATTCTCCGGCACGGGGAAGTCTGGCAGTTTCGGCGCGATCACCTTGAAGTCGAACGCGCATTCGCTGGCCAGCTCTACCGTGCGCTCGAGCACGCCGGGGTACCTGCGCAGCCGCGCCGCCATCTCCGCCCCGGAGCGAATATAGGCGGCCCCGGAGGCGGCTAGCCAGCCGTCCATCTCATCCAGGCTGCGGCGGGCCCTGATCGCGGCCAGCGCCTGGGCCAGCCTGGCCTGCGGCGGGCCGGCGTAATGGACGTTATTGGTGGCGATGGCAGGTATGCCTGCCCTGGCGGCCAGCTCGAACAGCGCGTCATTGCGCTCGTCGTCGGCTGGCTGGTCGTGACTGGTCAGCTCGACTACCACGTTTTCCCGGCCGAACATGGCGGTCAGCCGGGCGAGTTCCCTGGCGGCCGCCTCCAGGCCCGCGGTGTCGAGGGCGGCGCCGATCTGGCCGGCGGCGAGGGCGGCTGTCCCCAGGCCCGCTCCCCCCAGGCCCGCTCCCCCCAGCCCCGCTCCCCCCAGGCCCGCTGCCTCCAGGCCCGCTGCCTCCAGGCCGGCGGTGTCGAGGGCGGCGGGAACGGCGCCCTTGCGGCAGCCGGTGAGGATCACCCAGTGCCCATCGTGCGCTCCGGCGAGTTCTGCCAGGTCATAGACGGGGCGGCCCTTCTCTCTCCCGGCCACCTGCGCCGTGCTGATCACCCGGCACAGCCGCCGGTATCCGTCCGGGTCGCGGGCGAGCACCAGCAGGTGCCGGCCGGCCGGGTCGGGGATGCCCCCCTGCCCGCCGGGCAGGTCCAGGCTGAGCTCGGCGCCGAAGATTGTGCCGAGCCCGGCGCCTGTCGCCGCCTTGACGCGGGCCGCCGCCTGGGCGAACTGCGGCACCCCGTACATGCCGTCATGATCGGTGATGGCCAGCGCCGTCAGGCCGTGTTGCACCGCCTCGGCGACCAGCTCAGCAGGGCTGGACGCGCCGTCGAGGAAACTGTAGGACGTGTGGCAGTGCAGCTCCGCCCAGGCCGGCCCGTCCGGCCGGTCCGGCCCGTCTCGCCGGTCCGGCCCGTCTCGCCGGTCCGGTCTGTCTCGCCGGTCCGGTCTGTCTCGCTGATCCGGCCCGTCCCGCCGGTCGGGCAGGCGAGTCACCGGCCGCAGTCGATGCGCCTCCGCTCCACCGGCGCCGACGTTCTCGCCTCTGCCGTCACTACCGTCATCGCGATCGCCGTTGTCGCGGCTGCCAGACTCGCGCCAGGACAGCCGCCGTTCGAACTCCCGCCATGGCACTGGCGGGTTATCCCAGCCCATCGAGCTGCCACCTCCTCTCTTCAGCCTCTTCAGCGCGGTCAGCCGGCGGCCGGGCTGGCTGCCCGCTCCCTGGCCGCCTCCCGCTGGCTGTCTTACACGGGGTGGGTGTCGGGGGTTACGGTGAAGACGCGGCCGGATGGTGTGGTCCAGGTGAAGATGCCGGGTGCGGTTTGCTGCAGTTTCCAGTCGGGATGCTGCTTCAGGATGTGGTGGGTGCGGCACACGGCGCCGAGGTTGCAGCGGCAGGTCAGGCCGCCTTCGTCGTACGGAATGGTGTGGTCGAGGTCACCGCGCCAGGCGGGCTGCCGGCATACCGGGGACCGGCAGGTGAGGTCCCGAGCGGTGACGTATTCCTTCAGCCGGGGCGGGGGCCGGTAGCCGGGGCTGACGGAAGCATGCGCGCAACCGCCCGCGGCGGCGTCGGCTGCTGCCGCGGCGCGGGCCTGGGCGGCCGCCCTGCCTGCGGCCCGCAGGGCGAGGTGCAAGATCCCGCCGGGCGGGTCTGGCCCGGGGCTTTGCCCTGGCGCTGGCAGCGGCGGCGGACGGGTCACGAGGTCCTCGGGAATCGTGAGGGTGACCCGGGAGACCAGCCCCATCCCGGCGTCAGGCCTTGTTCTGCCCGCGGGCTGCGGAGGCCCATCGCGGGGGCGGGGGATGCGGGTGACCGCGATGGCCTGGCCGTCGCTGGTGGTCACTATGATCCGCCATTCGGCGGCGGGGTCGCGTGCTGCGCATCCGGCGAGGCGCCGGGCCTGGCCGGCGGTGATGGGGCCGATCCGGCCCAGGTGCCCGGGCCCGGGGCTGGCGCCGGCTAGGACCTGCCAGGGCAGGGACACGTCCAGCAGCCCGGCGGGAGGCCGCCCGTCTTTGGCCCGGGTGAACGCGGGCGGGATGACAGGAAGGCCCGGCAGGGCCGGCCAGTCCCCGGCCGGCCTGCCGTCATCATCGTCGTCCTGGCTGGGGCCGGCCCAGCCGCTCCCGCCCGGGCCATCATCCGGGCAGGCGTCGTCGTCGTCGCGGGGGGCATCCTGATCACCAGGCGCCGGCACGTCATCATTGCCGCCGGGGCCGCCGGGCGGGTCGCCGCCGGGGCCGGGCGGGTTCTCACCGGGGCCGCCGGGCGGGTCGCCGCTGGGGCCGGGCGGGTTCTCACCGGGGCCGCCGGACGGGTCCTCACCGGACTCATCACTTGGGCCGTCGCAGGGAGGCGCGTCTTCGGCGGGCGGAATGAGCGGCAGGGTGCCGAGCAGCAGCCCCAGGTATATCTGGGCGCACAGCAGGTCCATCACGCCGCCTGCGCCAGAGGCCTTCATGGCGCGGGCCATTGCCTTGATCCGGGCCATCGCCGCGGCGGCGTGTATCGCGGGCAGCCGCTGCCCGGCCAGCGTCGCAGTGTTTTCCTGATCGGGATACAGGCTGACTTTCGCCTGCCGCTCGGCTTCCTTCCTGCGTTCCTCGGCGCCCTGCGGGTCAGCGGCGATCACCGCCCGGCGCAGCGCAGCGCGCAGCATCCCGGGAGTCTGGCCCCCCGCCGCGGGCAGCACCCGCTCCTCCACCGCCCGGGCAGCGGCGTCGGACAGCATGCTGGTCGCCTCGGCGATCAACCGGGCGCGGTAGAGATCGATCACCCCGGCCTCGAGCGCCGCGCCCGTGCCGGCCAGCCGCCATGTCAGCGCCACCGCCAGGTCAGCCCACCCGGCCGCGCCGTACTGCGACATCGTCAGCTCCAGCGCCACCTCCGCCGCCGCGGAGACCGGGATCCGGGCTGGGCGGCCGTCCGGCCCGGTCCCGATTTTCTCGTCGCGGGCAGCGGCCCGCGACGCGATCTGGGCGACCGCAGCGAGCTCCCTGGCCTGCGCCCAGGCCGCCACGCGCCGCCACGACCCAGCGACCGCGGCCAGGTCACCACCGGGCAGGCTCGCCGCCGGGGCCATCGCCAGCCACGCCGCCAGATCCGGGCCCGGCGCCAGCCGCTCAGCAACCCGCCCCGCCAGCGCCCAGGCCGGGATCCGCTGCCCGCCGGGCTCTGCCCCGTCATCAAGATCACCCGGGACGGCCCGCTGCGCAGCCTCGTCCTCCAGGTCCTCAGATTGCCTGCCCGGAGACGTCGCACGGGCGGAAGCGGTGCCCGTGGAAGCGGGGCCTGCTGAGGCACTGCTGCGGCCTGCGCCGGACAGGGCGGCGACGGAGTTGCCCACACCATGCGGGCCCGGCTCGCTGAGGCTGTCCATCAGCGCATCGAAGTCCAGTTCCCATGACCACGACAGGCCCTGCGGGGCGCCCGCGCCGCGCATCTGACCTGGCATCGGGTCACCTCCTCCGCTGAGCTGCAGAAACCGGGCCATCGGAACGGCTTATCTGTCTTAGACAACAGTAGCGAGCAGCACCGACAAAACACGGAGCTGAGGGAAACTAAATTCGATTAACTTCCCGAGCCCAGCTCAGCGGCTACTTGTCCTCCCGCCCCGAGGCGGCAAGCAGCCCGGCTAGCCGGTCAGCCGGGAGGGGAACGCCCACTTGCCCGGCGGCCCCTGCAGCCCCAGATCCCGCCGCCGCGGCCTCAGCAGCCCCAGATCCTGCCGTCTGGGTTCTCGCATCCCCAGATCCTGCCGTCTCAGGTTCAAACCGCCATGGACTCAGCAACCACGGACTCAGCCCCGAGCAGGGCGTTTACGACGGCTTCTTCCACTGACTCGGCAACCGCCCGGAACAGCAGATCCATCATCGGCCCGTCCTCAGGCAGCACCGGCGCCACGACCTGCTCAGCCTCCGGCGAATGCGGGATCAGCCAGGCAGTAGAAAAGGCGATCACGTACTCGCCGCTGCCGTGCTCGCCGAACGTTCCGGTCCATGCAAGGCCGTTCTGCACGCGGCGGGCCAGCCGGCCGAGCTGCCGCGAGTCCGCAGGCGCCGTGGTGGCAAGCACGACGACGCAGGAGCCGCCGCCCGTGTCCTGCGCCGGCCCACTGACCGGGGCTGC
>DATGVY010000102.1:0-9887 GCA_035299845.1 Streptosporangiaceae bacterium | reverse complement strand
CAGGCCGGCGTTGCGAGCGCGGACGAGGCGACGCTGCGGGCGCTGGCGGCGGGCAACCAGGCTTACGAGCGGCAGTTCGGCCATATTTACCTGGTCTGCGCGACCGGCAGGTCGGCCGGGCAGCTGCTGGCGCTGCTCAGGACGCGGCTGGACAATGATCCCGACACGGAATGGGGAATCGTGCGATCCGAACTGCAGAAGATCAACCGCATCCGGCTCGCGAAACTGCTCGGCGGCAGTGCATGAGCCGCGAAAGCGCCGTCACCACGCACGTGCTGGACACCGCTCGCGGCGTGCCCGCGGCCGGCGTCGCGGTGCGGCTCGAGCTCGTGTCGGATACCGGCCAGCTGCCGGTCGGCCACAGCGTGACCGACGCTGACGGGCGAGCTCGCGATCTGGGGCCGGTACTGCTGCCGCCGGGCATCTACCGGCTCGTCTACGACACGGGGGCATATTTCGCCGCCCGCGGCATCGAGCCCGCGTTCTTCCCCGAGGTCGCCGTTACCTTCCGGGTGAACGGCGATGTGCAGCACCACCATGTGCCGCTGCTGCTCAGCCCGTTCGCCTACTCGACTTACCGGGGGAGCTGATCATGGCCATCGTCCTGGGCCAGAACCAGTACGGCAAGGCGGAGACCAGGGTCGTCAGGATCGTCCGGGACAGCGACCGGCACGAGATCCGCGACCTCAATGTGTCCACGTCGCTGCGCGGGGACTTCGCCGACGCCCACGCTCGCGGCGATCAGGCGCACGTGCTGCCGACCGACAGCCAGAAGAACACCTGCTTCGCGTACGCCAGGGAGAAGGGCATCGGCGAGATCGAGGACTACGCTCTCGCTTTGGCCTGCCATTTCGTCGGTGACGTCGAGTCGGTGCGGGAGGCCAGGATCGAGGTCGACGAATACCGGTGGGAACGGGCGACGGTGGCCGGAGCCGGCCATCCGCACACCTTCGTCCGGGCCGGCCAGGACGTCCGCACGACCGCAGTGACCGTGCGTGAGCATCGGGCGGACGAGCCGGGCCGGGCGGACGAGCCGGACGAGGCGGGCCGGGCGGATGAGCCGGGCCGGGCGGACGGCCGGGACCGGCACGCGTGGGTGGTGTCCGGCCTGCAGGGTCTCGTCCTGCTGAAGTCGACGGGCTCGGAGTTCTCCGGCTTCATGAAAGACCCCTACACCACGCTGCCGGAGACCACCGACCGCATCATGGCCACCTCCCTGACGGCGCGGTGGCGATACGCGAGTGACCCAGCGGACTGGGGCGACTGCCACGCCCGGATCCGGCGCCTTCTGATCGAGCGGTTCGCCGTGGTACACAGCCTGGCGCTGCAGCAGACCTTGTGGGAGATGGGGAAGGCGGTGCTGGCGGCGCAGCCGTGCGTGGCGGAGATCAGGCTGTCGGCGCCGAACCGGCATCACTTCCTCGCCGACCTGGCGCCGTTCGGGCTGGAGAATCCCGGCGAGGTGTTCTACGCCGCGGACCGGCCATATGGCCTCATCCAGTGCTCCGTTGTCCGCGAGGGCGCGCCTGCACCAGGGCCCGCCTGGGACCTGTTCACGGGCTTCGCCTAGATGCCCGCAGGCACTGCCCTCACCGGACCGGGGGGAGCCGGTGCTTTGCCGGGGGACAATGGCGAGGTGGGTGTGATCGACCAGTCCGTGCACGGGCGCCCTGCTCCGGAGCCGCGGCCCTCCGCTCATCTCAGCCAGGAGGCTGCTGAATAACAGCTTCCGCTGGCCAACCACGCGTCTCTGACCTGGGCTTCCCTTGATCCAAACGGGTCGATTGTGGAGTTATTCAGCGCACTCCCAGGCACGGGGATGAGGAGCGCCCAGGCATCCGGGGAATAGGCAAGGAAGGGAGACAGATGCCGGGGCAGTGGCGTTACTGACCCGGTGGCGGGGAGGATGGAGCCCGAGGAGCAGCCTGTGGACTTCATTCAGCCGGTCAGCTGGGCCGACGCCCTGGCAGCCAAGGCAGCGATGCCGACGGCGCTGCCGGTGGCCGGCGGCACCGACGTCATGGTCGAGCTGAACTTCGACGCCCGCCGCCCGGAGGCGCTCCTTGACCTCACTAGGATCACCGAGCTGACGGACTGGGACACCGGCACCGACGCCCACACCCACGCCGGCACCGGCACTCACGCCGGCACCGCCACCCACGCCGGCACCCACGCCGACGCCGGCACCGGCACTCACCCCGGCACCGGCACCCACGCCGGCACCGGCACCCACGCCGGCACCACTGCCGGCTCCGGTAACGGCCGGATCCGGCTGGGCGCGGCGGTCACCTACAGCCAGGTCATTGACGAACTCGGCGAACAGCTGCCGGGACTGGCCATGGCCGCGCGCACGGTCGGCTCGCCGCAGATAAGAAACCGCGGCACGGTCGGCGGCAACCTCGGCGCCGCGTCACCGGCCGGCGACTGCCACCCTCCGCTGCTGGCGGCGGGCGCCGAGATCGAGGTTGCCTCGGTACGCGGGACGAGAATCATCCCGGTCGCCGACTTCTACACCGGCGTCAAGCGTAACGCGCTCCAGCCGGACGAGCTGATCAGGGCGATCCTGGTCAAGCCGCCGACGGGCCCGCAGCAGTTCAGCAAGATCGGCACCCGCAACGCGATGGTCATCGCGGTCGCCGCGTTCAGCCTGGCCTTGCACCCGGACACGCGCACCGTGGGAACGGGCATCGGATCGGCTGCCCCCACCCCCCGCCGGGCGAGGGAAGCCGGGGTGTTCCTGGCCAGCGCGCTGGACGAGGCCGGCCTCTGGGAATCACGGGCCGAGCTCCCGCCAGCGATCACCGGCGAGTTCGCCAGGCTCGTCAGGCAGGCGGCGGAGCCCATCGACGACGTGCGCGGCACCGCCGCCTACCGCCTGCACGCCCTCGGGGTGATGGCTGCCCGCACCCTGACTTGGGCCTGGCGTGACTACCGCCGGACCGGCTCAGCGGCGGGAAGGGGCTGACCGGCAGATGCGCGTCACGATGACCGTCAACGGCGAGCCCAGGCGGGCCGACGACGTCTGGCCGGGCGAGAACCTGCTCTACGTGCTCCGCGAGCGCCTCGGCCTGCCCGGTTCGAAGAACGCCTGCGAGCAGGGCGAGTGCGGCTCCTGCACCGTATACCTCGACGGCGTGCCGGTCTGCGCCTGCCTGGTGGCGGCCGGCCAGGCGCAGGACCGCAGCATCATCACGGTCGAGGGCCTGGCCAGCGGAGCCGCGCTGCACCCGGTACAGGAGGCGTTCGTGGCGGCGGGCGCGGTGCAGTGCGGCTTCTGCACGCCCGGCCTGCTGGTCGCCGCGCACGACCTGCTGGCCAGGAACGCGCGGCCGTCCGACCTGGAAATCCGCGAGGCGCTGGCCGGCAACCTCTGCCGCTGCACCGGATACGGCCAGATCCTGGCGGCGGTCCGGCTGGCCGCGGACCGGCTGGCCGAGTCCGCGGCCGGGCCGCCGGGGGAGCAGGCGGGCGGCGGGCTGGGGCAGTCACCCCAGGACGAGCAGGGGGAAGCGTGACGTCTCTGGTCCTGAACGGATGTTCGGTGGCGACCGTGAACCCCCAGGGCGCCGAGTACGCCGCCGGTCACGTCCTCGTCGACGGCCGGCGGATCGCCGCGGTAGGGCCGGGCCCGGCCCCGGCGGGCCTGTCCGCCGCCCGCTACGTCGACGCGGCCGGCTGTCTGGCCACCCCCGGCCTGGTCAACACCCACCATCATCTGTACCAGTGGGCGACCAGGGGGATGGCCGTCGACTCGACCCTGTTCGAGTGGCTGACCGAGCTCTATCCGGTATGGGCCGGCCTGGACGAGGCCACAACGCACGCTTCCGCGTCAGCCGCCCTCGCCTGGCTGGCCAGGACCGGCTGCAGCACGACGACCGACCACCACTACATCTTCCCGCGCGGCGGCGGTGACCTGCTCGCCGCCACCATCGAGGCGGCCCGCGCCGTCGGGCTGCGGTTCCACCCGAATCGCGGCTCGATGGACCTCGGCCGCAGCGCCGGCGGGCTGCCGCCGGACGAGGTGGTCGAGGAGGCCGGCCAGATCCTGGCGGCGACCGAGGCGGCCATCGACCGTTATCACGACGCATCGGCCGAGTCCATGCTGCGGATCGCCGTCGGGCCGTGCTCCCCGTTCTCCGTCACCGGCAAGCTGCTCACCGAATCGGTCGAGCTCGCCAGGAGAAAGCAGGCGCAGGGCAAGCAGGTCAGGCTGCATACTCACCTGGCCGAGACCGCCGATGAGGACGCCTACTGCGCGGAGCGTTTCGGCTGCACGCCGGTCGAGTACCTCGACTCGCTCGGCTTCCTTGGCAGCGACGTGTGGCTGGCGCATGCCGTTCACCTGACGGACAGGGCGATCGCGAGGCTGGCCGCGACCGGCACCGGCGTCGCGCACTGCCCGTCCTCCAATGCCAGGCTCGGCGCCGGCATCTGCCGGACGCATGACCTGCTCAGCGCCGGGGTGCCGGTCGGCCTCGGCGTGGACGGCCCGGCCTCCAGCGAGGCGAGTTCGCTACGCGGCGAGGTGCAGGCGGCGACGCTGGTGGCCAGGGCGGCAGGCGGGCCGCAGGCGATGGGAGTGCGGCAGGCCCTGGCGATGGCGACCATCGGCGGCGCCAGGGTGCTGGGCCGCGAGGCCGAGATCGGCTCGCTGGAGCCGGGCAAGCTCGCCGACATCGCCCTGTGGCGGCTGGACTCGCTGCCGCAGGCCGGCATCGCCGACCCGGTCGCCGCGCTGGTTCTCGGCGGGCCGGCCCCGCTGGAGCTGCTGCTCGTCAACGGCCAGGTCGTCGTGGAACAAGATCACGTCCGCACGGTGGACGAGGACGAGGTCGCGAGGGCGGCAAGCGCCGCCGGCCAGGTGCTGCTCCGCAAGGCCGGGGTTGCGTCATGACCGGCGCAGCCAGGCTCCCGGCGGCGGCCGGCCCGGTAGGAGCGGGTGACCGTCCGGTGGCGGCCGGGACCGGGGGAGGGCGTGAGCGTCCGGTGGCGGCCGGGACCGGGGGAGCGGGTGAGCGTCCGGTGGCGGCCGGGACCGGGGGAGGGCGTGACCGTCCGGTGGCGGCCGGGACCGGAGGAGCGGGTTACCGTCCGGTGGCGGCCGGCACCCGGGCGCGAGTACCCGGCGCCCGACGGGAGGTGCGCCGCCCCGGAGACGGCACAGACACCGGCATTGCTGACCGCGCTGCAAGGGCCGGCGGGATCGGCGCCAGCGCGGTCAGGCCGGACGGCACGCTGAAAGTGACTGGCCAGTTCGCCTACGGCAGCGACCTGTGGATGGCGGACATGCTCTGGGGGGTGACCCTGCGCAGCCCGCACCCGTACGCGAGGATCTCCGGCATCAAGATCGGCGAGGCGCTGGCCACCACCGGCGTGTACGCGGTGCTGACCCACGAGGACGTCCCGGGCGCGAACGCCTGCGGGCTTGAGCGCCCCGACCAGCCGGTCCTGGCCGAGGACGTGGTCCGCTACCAGGGCGAACCCGTGGCCCTGGTCGCCGCCGACCACCCGGAAATCGCCCTGCGGGCGGCAACGAAGATCGTCGTGGACTACGAGGTCCTTGAGCCGGTCACCGACGCGCGGACGGCGCTCGGCCCCGGTGCCCCGCGCCTGCACGACGGCGGCAACCTGGTCCGCCACCTCAAGATCCGCAAGGGCGAGCCGGAGCCTTCGGCGGACGTCGTCGTCACCGGCGAGTACACGGTGGGGATGCAGGACCAGGCGTTCCTCGGTCCGGAGGCCGGGCTGGCGGTGCCGGACGGCGCCGGCGGGGTCGACCTGTACGTGGCGACGCAGTGGCTGCACGTAGACCAGCGGCAGATCTGCGCCGCGCTCGGGCTGCCGCCTGAGCAGGTCCGGCTGTTCCTGGCCGGGGTCGGCGGCGCGTTCGGCGGACGCGAGGACCTGTCCATGCACGTGCACGCCTGCCTGCTCGCGCTGCACACCGGCAAGCCGGTCAAGATGGTCTACAACCGGCAGGAGTCCTTCTTCGGGCACGTGCACCGGCACCCGGCGACGATGCGCTACGAGCACGGCGCCAGCCGGGACGGCACCCTGGCCTACGTCCGGGCCGAGATCTACTTCGACGGCGGGGCCTACGCGTCCAGCACCCCGGCCGTGGTCGGCAACGGCGGCACGATGGGGGTCGGGCCCTACGTCGTGCCGAACGTGCACCTCGACGCCTACGGCGCCTACACCAACAACCCGCCGTGCGGGGCGATGCGCGGCTTCGGCTCGGTGCAGGCGGCGTTCGGCTACGAGGCGCAGATGGACAAGCTCGCGGCCGCCCTCGGCATGGACCCGGTCGAGCTGCGCTGCCGCAACGCGATGAGCCTCGGCAGCGAGGCGCCGACCGGCCAGATCGTGGACAGCCCGGCGCCCGTCGCCGAGCTGCTCCGCCGCCTGCAGGCCATGCCGTTGCCGGACGGGCATCCTGATACGGCCAGCCCCGCCGATCCAGCCAGCCCCATGGGTCTCGTCAGCAGCGCCGCGCGCCCCGACCCGGCTTTCGACCTGCGCGAGCTTCCCGGCGGGGTCTCGAATACGACGCACGGCGAGGGGGTAGTCCGCGGCATCGGCTACGCCGTCGCGTACAAGAATGTGGGCTTTTCCGAGGGTTACGACGATTACTCGACCGCACGGGTCCGGCTGGAGATCGCCGGCGGCGAGCCGACGGTGACCGTGCACACGGCCGCCGCCGAGGTCGGACAGGGGCTGGTCACCGTCGAGCAGCAGATCTGCCGCACCGAGCTTGGCGTCGATCACGTGGTGGTCTACCCGCCGGACACTGCCGTCGGGTCGGCCGGATCCACGTCAGCCTCGCGCCAGACCTACGTGACCGGGGGAGCGGTCCAGGCTGCCTGCGCGAAGATCCGCGACCGGGTTCTCGCGGCCGCCCAGCAGCGGATCGGCCGCACCGTGGCCGGCCTGCGGCTGCAGGACGGGCAGGTGGTCTCGGCCGCCGACGGCGCGATCGGGTCGCTGGCCGAGATCATCGGCGGCCAGGCCATCGAGGAGACGGTGGAATGGCGGCACCGCCCGACCCGGCCGGTCGACCCGGAGACCGGCCAGGGCTTCGCGCACGTGCAGTACGCGTTCGCCGCGCACCGCGCCGTCGTCGACGTGGACACCGGCCTCGGCCTGGTGAAGGTGGTCGAGCTCGCATGCGCGCAGGATGTCGGCAAGGCGATGAACCCGCAGGCCGTGGTCGGGCAGATCCAGGGCGGCACCGCGCAGGGCATGGGGCTGGCGGTGATGGAGGAGATCCTGCTCAGCGGCGGCCAGATCAGGAACCCGTCCTTCACCGACTACCTGATCCCGACCATCCTGGACATGCCGCCGATGCGGATCGAGATCCTGGAGTACCCGGACCCGCACGCCCCGTACGGCCTGCGCGGGGTCGGCGAGGCCCCGACGATCTCGTCCGGCCCAGCTGTCGCGGCGGCGATCCGCGCGGCGACGGGACTCGGCCTCCCGCGCATCCCGGTCCGGCCCGAGTACATAACGGGCACAGCGTGACGACTCCCCACCGCCGGCCGGGCCATCTGCTGGAGACCGCCGGAGACGAGATCGACGCGCTGCTCGGCACGGCCGACCGTGCCCTAGCCGAGGGCTACCCGGGAGACCGGCCAGGACGGCAGCCGGTGCACACGGCGTATGTGCCTGCCGACCGGTACCAGCCCGGGCTGCCGGCCCAGTGGGGCAGCCAGGCGCTGGACGCGCTGGCCGAATGGGCGCCGGACCCGGCCGGGTTCGCCGCGGCGATGGCCCTGCCGCCGGGGCTGGCGGCCGGCGTGCTGCCGCTGGTCCGCGCCAAGCTGGCCGCCGAGCCGGTCGAGGACCTGCGGCTGGACTTCGAGGACGGCTACGGCGACCGGGGCGACGAGGCCGAGGACGCCGACGCGATGCTGGCCGCTGGCGCCCTGACCGTGGCTGTGGCGGCCGGGTCGGCGCCTCCGTTTACCGGGCTGCGGTGCAAGAGCCTGGAGCCGGCCACCCGCCGCCGGGCGATCAGGACGCTGGACATCTTCCTGGCCGGGCTGCTGACCGGCGGCCCGCTGCCGCCCGGCTTCACCGTGACGCTGCCCAAGGTGACCTCGGCCGAGCAGGTCGGGGCGATGGCGCACCTCTGCCGGTGGCTCGAGGAGGAGCACGGCCTGGCCCGCCGGCGGCTGACCTTCGAGATCCAGGTGGAGACCCCGCAGGTGATCCTCGGCGCGGACGGCACGGCGGTGGTCGCCCGCTGCGTGCACGCCGCGGACGGCCGCTTGACCGGGCTGCATTACGGCACCTACGACTACAGCGCCTCGCTCGGCATCGCCGCGGCCTACCAGAGCATGGAGCACCCGGCGGCCGACCACGCCCGCGCGGTCATGCAGGTCGCCGCGGCCGGGACCGGCGTCCGCCTGTCCGACGGCTCATCCAGCATCCTGCCCGACGGCAGCCGCGAAGACGTCGTGGCGGCCTGGCGGCTGCATTCCCGGCTAGTCCGGCGGTCCCTGGAACGCGGCTTCTACCAGGGCTGGGACCTGCATCCGGCCCAGCTGGCCAGCCGGTACGCCGCCACCTACGCGTTCTTCCGCGAGGGCATGCCAGCCGCGTGCGCCCGCCTGCGCCGCATCGCTGGCGCAGTGCAGGGCGGGCTGCTGGAAGAACCGGCCACCGCCCGAGCCCTGGCCGGCTACCTGGTGCGGGGCTTGGACTGCGGCGCCATCTCGCCGGCCGAGGTCGCCACCCTGTCCGGCCTGGACCGTCCCGCCCTGGAAGACCTTGCGTAACTCCGGTCGCACGCTGCCCGCACGCGCCGATTCTCCGCACGCGGGGAATGCTCGCGGAACTTGCGCTGGCGCGGCTGCAATGGGCGCAGAACACGTCCAGCTTCACGGCGACGACCATCCCCCGTCATACATGGCACTGTGGCGGCAGTCATCACGCCGCCAGCCCTGAGTGATCGCTCGCGCCGGCCCGCGCCGGCCGTGCTCGCTCGGATGGATGGGGGCGAGTACCTTGACGGGCAAGGGGCACATGCGCAGATGTAAGCCGCTAGCGGCGAGGCGATCATGACCGAGCCTGTCCTGATCGTGCGCGGAAGGCGCGTGCTCACCCCGGACGGCATCCGCCCGGCAGCGGTCGCGATCCGCGGCGGCGAGATCATCCGGGTCGGGCCGTACGATGATGCCGCCAGCCCCGCCGGTCAGGCCAGCCCCGCCGGTCAGGCCAGCACTGCCAGCCAGGCCAGCTCTGCGGGTCAGGCCAGCTCTGCGGGTGAGGCCAGCTCTGGCGGTCAGGCCAGCTCTGCCGGTCAGGCCAGCACTGCCGGTCAGGCCAGCATGGTGGAGCTTGCGGCCGACGAGGTGCTGCTGCCCGGCTTGACCGACACCCACGTGCACGTCAACGAGCCGGGCCGGACCTTGTGGGAGGGCTTCGCCAGCGCCACCCGGGCCGCCGCGGCCGGCGGCATCACGACCATCATCGACATGCCGCTGAACTCGATCCCGCCTACCACCGATCCGGCCGCGCTGCACGCCAAGCGGGAGTCGGCCCGTGGCCAGGTCTACGTCGACGTGGGTTTCTGGGGCGGTGCCGTGCCCGGTAACGCTGACCAGTTGGGCGCGCTGGACGAGGCCGGCGTGTTCGGGTTCAAGTGCTTCCTGGCCGATTCCGGGGTGCCGGAATTCCCGCCACTGGACGAGGCCGGCCTTGATCGGGCATTGCGCGTGACGGCTGCGTTCAAAAGCCTTCTGATCGTGCATGCGGAGGATGCCGCCACCATCGCGGGCGCGCCGCGGCCGGAGGGAACGGCCTACGCGAGCTTTCTGCGGTCGCGTCCGCCGGCCGCCGAGACGGCCGCCATCGCGCGAGTGATCAGGCTGGCGCGGGAGACCGGC
>DATGVY010000101.1:0-2870 GCA_035299845.1 Streptosporangiaceae bacterium | reverse complement strand
CGAAGCAGTTGCACCGTGAGCCACACGGGCGAGCTGTAACTGCGCAGCCCGGTAAGTGGCGGGCCGGCGACCGTGCTGGCGGCTACGCGTCGGGCACAGTGTGCGGCGGCCGCGGCCAGCCTGACCGCTAGCCGGAGCCGGCCAGCCGGTAGACGCGAAGCGCGTTCTGAACGCCGATCATTGACGCGATCCTGGCCGCTTCCTGCCTGCTCCAGTCGCCTGCCTCCGCCCAGCCGCCGAGCACGCTGGCGGTGGCCCGGCGCCACAGCAGTGCGCCCAGGTAGTGCAGCTCAGGCAGGCCGCAGGCGTCGGAGGAAAACAAGACCTTGGCGAACGGCGCGACCTCCATCGACTCGGCCACGATCGCCTCCGCCCGCGTCCCGGCATGGGTAAGCGCCAGGCCGACGTCGATGTAGACGTTGCGAAACATCTCTGCCAGGTAGCCGGCCTCGCGGTGGTAGGGGTAGCAGTGCAGCAGCATGACCGGCACCCCGAGCGGCTCGACCGCCCTGAGGAACCCGGTCAGCAGCAGCGGGTCGCAGCGGCGGAGATCGAGGTCACGGTCGCCGTAGCCGGTGTGCAGCTGAAGCGGCAGGCCACGCTCCGCGCCAGCCCACAGCACATGGCGCAGCAGCACGGGGTCGGTCAGCCTGGCCCGCCCGGACCGCTCGGCTTCGGCCAGCCAGCGCCCTGCGGCGGCGGTGACCTCAGCCGCCGACGGCGGCTCCGGCTCGAAGTCGAGGCCGAACCGGTAGGCGATGATGCACTTCAGCCCAACCGCGGCAGTCGTCTGCTGCCACAGCGCGTCGCGGAACCGCCCGGCAAAGCTGGCGGCATCACCGCCCGATGCGGTCGCCAGTTGCTCTGCGATCGGCTCAAGCCGCACTATCTCGTCCATCCGTGCCCCGGAGGTCTCGGCCATCGCGGCGAGGCTGAGCGAGTTGTCCGCCTCGTAGCCAGTATCGATGAGGTACCGCGCGATGCCGCTCGCCCGCAGCAGCCTGCGGGCTACCTCCGCGCCGCCGAGTCCCGCCCGGCGGGCCAGGTACTCATCGGGCTCGGCGAACCGGTCAAGCCCGAGCACCGGTGCGCACCAGCGCCGGATGGCGAGGCCCGGCTGCGAATCGAACCAGGTCGTCCCCGCCGGCCCCGGCCGGCCCGATTCGGTGATCAGAAGCTCGAATTCGGGCCGCCCGACATCCCGGCCGAGCGCCGTATGCACGTGATGGTCGACCAGCGGCAGCCCGCTGATCATTTCGTTGAGGTCCACCTGGACAGCAGATCATGAGTCACCCGCCCCCGTGTACTGTGCGGTCATGCAGGACAAGGTGCTTGCGCGCGCGGCCGAGCTGGCCGGAGCCTGGCTGGGCTCGTTGCGCGACCGGCCGGTGGGTATCCCGATGGGGCCGGCCGGACTGCGTGAGCGGCTTGGCGAGCCGCTCGGCGACATGGGCCAGGATCCGGCCGACCTGATCGCCCACCTGGCCGGTGCGCTTGAGCCTGGCCTGGTGGCGACCGCCGGGCCGCGGTACTTCGGCTTTGTGAACGGCGGCACCCTGCCGGCGGCGCTGGCCGCCGACTGGCTGGTATCGGCCTTCGACCAGAACGCCGCCTTGTACGTCATGTCGCCCGCCGCTGCCGTCGTCGAGGAGATCACGGCCGGCTGGCTGCTCGACCTCCTTGGCCTCCCGCCGCAGGCAGCGGTGGGCTTCGTGACCGGCGGCCAGATGGCCAACTTCTCCTGCCTCGCCGCCGCCAGGCACGCGCTGCTTGCGGCGGCGCGCTGGGACGTGGAAGCCGACGGCCTGCAGGGCGCGCCAGAGCTGACCGTCGTGGTAGGCGAGCAAGCTCATGTGACTGTGCTGCAGGCATTGCGGCTGCTCGGGCTCGGCGCATCCCGCGCTCGCCGGGTCGCGGCCGACGACCAGGGACGCATCATCGCCGCCGGGCTGCGGCAGGTGCTCGCAGGTACGGACGGCCCGGTGCTGGTCTGCGCGCAGGCGGGCGAGGTGAACACCGGCGCCACCGATCCGCTGCGGGAGATCGCCGCTGCGGTCAGTGCGCACGGCCGGGCGTGGCTGCACGTGGATGGCGCCTTCGGGCTCTGGGCAGCAGCCAGTCCCGCCCAGCGGTTCCTCGTCGCCGGAGCGGAGCTCGCTGACTCGTGGGCGGCGGACGCCCACAAATGGCTCAATGTGCCCTATGACTGCGGTCTCGCGATAGTCCGGGACCCGGCCGCGCTCGGCGCGGCGCAGGGAAAGAACGCGGCCTACCTGCCGGCCTCGGACGTCCGGGATCCCTTTAACTTCACCCCAGAGGCATCACGCCGCGCCCGGGCGCTCCCGGTCTATGCGGCGCTGCGCTCGCTGGGCCGCCGCGGCGTGGCTGAGCTCATCGACCGCTGCTGCGCGCTTGCCCGGCTCGCGGCGGCCGAGCTTGCCAACGGCGGCACCGCCGAGTTGCTGAACGACGTGGTGCTGAACCAGGTGCTGTTCCGGGTGCCCGGCGTCGATCCCGCGCCGGTGCTCGAGCGGGTCCAGCGTGACGGTACCTGCTGGCTGGGCGGCACGAGCTGGCACGGCGAGCCGGCGATCCGCTTCTCGGTCTCGAACTGGTCGACGACCGAGGACGACATCCGCCGGTCAGCTGCCGCCATCCAGGCCGCGATCCGGGCGGCCAGGGAAGACCGGGCGCCTTTCCCGGACTGAAGCCGCGGCGGCTGCGGCTAGCCTGACCGGAAAATACCCACCCCGGCGGGGCACGGTGTGGCATCATCGCAGGTACTAGCCCTGAACGGCCCGCCGTGCCGCCATCTCGAGACACGGAAGATCACGGGTTCGGGGCTGTAGGCGTGCGATTTTCGCCGCTGC
>DATGVY010000100.1:0-4715 GCA_035299845.1 Streptosporangiaceae bacterium | reverse complement strand
ATCCCGGCTGCCGCTCACCGCGGCCCGCTATGGCTCATGACATGCTCCACACCCAGTAGATGCGCCCAGCGTCGCGTTTAGTTGTCACGCGCGGCGGAATTTCTTCCCCCCGGGCCGGTCAGCTGAGCTTCGCCTCGCCGGCCGGCTGGAGCACAGGGAGACCGGTCACCTCCGAGACTGTCTGATCAAAACGGATGCGCCCGGCCCGCCCGTCGAATTCCAGCGCGGTCAGCATGTTGCGGAACCACGGGCCGTCGGTCACCCGCCACCGGATCCGTGGCCTGCTCACCCCGGCCAGCCGCGCCAGCCCGGTGCCGATCAGCCCGCCCGCAACGGGATGTCGCCAGCCGCTGCAACCGCCGGAACGAGAGCGGCAGCACGTTGTGGATCGGTGAGCAGACCGCCTGGTAGACGGCGCTGCGCGAGTTCACCCCGGCCGGGAAATCCACCTCGGCCAGGTAACTGCGGTGGACATCGCCGGAGATAACGGTGACCGAGGCGGCCGGCTGGCCAAACGCCCCGGTGGCCAGCCCGGTCAGCAGCCCCTCAATATTGGCGAACGACTTCCCGAACGCCGCCCAGTGCTCCAGGTCGGCAGCCCGCCGGATCCGCTCACCGGTCCGCGCGAAGCGCTTGCCCCACGCCCCGACGCACACGGCCTCGTTCCGCGCTTCCAGGCCATGCAGGCCACCGGACAGCAGCAACGGCACGGACGTGGCCAGGACCACGTGATCCCAGTCACCGGAGACCGATTCGGTCACCCACTGCCATTCCGCGTCATCGACCATCTGCCGCTTGCCGCCGTCCAGCACCCGGCCACCCCGCGAATCGATCACTACGACCCGGACCTGGCCGAACGTGCGCCGGAAAATCCACTGGATACCGTCGGCCACCTCATCGGCCCGGAGCGCGAACTCGCCCAGGAACGGCGCCGCATCACCGGGTTCCTGCACCTGACGCCACTGCTCGTCCTGGGCGAGCTCCTCCGGCGAGAGATTGCCGAGATGCTGGTAGATCCAGTAGCTCATGTAGGCGCCGCCGATCCGGTCCCGCCACCATGGCTTGGCCTGGTAATCGCGGCGCCAGGACGACGAGATGTTCCAGTCGTCGTGGACGTCATGATCGTCAAAAATCATCATGGACGGGAGGCCCGACAGCAGCCACCGCACCGAGGGCTCGCTCCACGTCTCGCGGTAGAGGAAGCAGTACTCGGTGAAGTCCTTTACCTCATGACCGGGCGGCACCGATGTGTCGCGGCGCTCCTCGATGAACTTTCGCGTGACCGGCCCGACCTCATCCGCGTAGACCTGGTCCCCCACCATGAGCATGGCGTCGGGCCATTGCTCGCGCGGTGTCGCCCGCAGGACGTTGGCGCAGGCGACCAGCGCGTCCGCCCCGTGTTCCTGCTCGTCCCGGGCACGTTCCCGGCGGCGCTGCGGAGCCGGCATCTCAGCGACCCGGCAGGAACCGAAGGCCAGCCGCGCCGCCGTGACGGGGCCCCCGGGCGGCACGATACCGTGATCGTCAGATCGCCGCCCTCACGCTGGCTACGCCCTGGCCGCTTAGCGCCGAACTCCCACCTTGGCTGGGCACGCCCGCCGGGATACAGTCGCGGCATCGGTCAAACCGTCAATAAAGGAGCGGTGGCGACGATGGCTGCTGAGACCCCGACGATCGTCCTCGTCCACGGTGCATGGGCCGACGCGACCGGCTTCGACGCCGAGATCCGCGCCCTGTAGCGCCGAGGTCTCGATGCCATTGGATTCGCCAACCCGCTTCGCGATCTCGCTGGCGACGCGACCTACCTCGCCGAGTTCCTGCGGAGCCTGACCGGTCCGATCGTGCTCGTCGGCCACTCCTACGGCGGCAAGGTCATCTCCAACGCCGCGACAGGCAACGACCAGGTGCGGGCGCTCGTCTACTTCAACGGCTGGATGTGCGACGAGGGCGAGAGCCAGCAGCAGCTCCTTGAGCGGTTCGAAGGCAGCCTTGTGGGGCCTGCGATCAGGCTTGTGCCGTTCACCGGCCCGGACGGGAGTGAGGGCGCTGACCTCTTCCTCGATCCCGAGTTGTTCCGCGAAGCCTTCGCCGCCGACGTCGACCCCGAGACGGCCGCGGTGATGGCCGCGGCGCAGCGGCCGTACGCTGCAGCCGCGTTCGCAGCCGCGCCGTCGGGCCCGCCGGCGTGGAAGACGCTGCCGTGCTGGTACCTGCTCGGCACCGAGGACAAGGCGATCCCGCCGGCGCTCCAGCGGTTTATGGCTGAGCGCGCGAACGCGACGATCGTGGAGGTGCCGGCCTCTCACGTCTCGTTCGTGTCGCAGCCCGAGGCCGCGACCCAGCTCATCCTTCAGGCCGTCGAGGCGACGGCCTCAGCGCGGCCATGAACAGATGATCACTGTCTCCCGCGGGGCCGCCGGTCACCGGATTCGAGCCACGCGCCCGTTGCTGGTTAGGCAGCGGTTCACATCTCAGCCTCATATGCCGGCAGGTCGGCGGTCCAGGAGCGGTACGGCCAGCTGCCATCGTGACCGCGGGATTGCCGTCAAGGCGACACCAAGGCCCGTAAGAGAGCATAAGGGCGCTCCTACCGGCCGAACCGGAGCGCCACCACGGCCAGTGCGATCACCACCGTCGCGGCCAGCACCGGCAGCGCCACGTCCACTCGCAGCAGCAGCGCACCCGCCAGCGCCCCCGCGGCCATGAGGCCGACAGCGGCCAGGCGGCGCCCGACTCGGGGGCTGTGGCCACCGGCGAGCCAGGAGTCGGCAGCCAACCCAGTCAAGCTCAGAGTGAGCACGGTGGTGGCGACATCGGGAACCGCCAGGCGGCGCACGGTCGCGTTCTGCAGCCCCAGCCTGGCGGCCAGCAACCCGATCACCACATACCGCCGAGCGCCACCAGCGTCGACCGGCAGCCCGACCGCCACCACCCCCGCCACTGGGTGCACCAAGCAGTCCGGGTGGGCCGCCTGGTCATGACGAGCCGGTCTCGTGCCACTTGAGGCGCAGCCGACGCGTGGCGGAAGGCACCCGCTATCGGGAATGATTTTCATTAGCGGGTTGTTGCGCCGGGCATGAGTCGCAGCACACTTCGCCCCGTCATCAAGCTGAGGTCGACCGCTGGGACTGGCTACACGTACGTGACCAGGAAGAGCCGGAGAAACGATCCTGACCGTCTCGTCATCCGCAAGTACGACCCGGTGATCGGCCGCCACGTTGAATTCCGGGAGGAGCGGTAATCATGAAGCAGGGAATCCACCCGGACTATCATCCGGTCGTTTTCCGCGACCGCGCGGCGAACTTCGCCTTCCTCACCAGGTCGACTGGGGCCAGCGAGCGAACTATCACCTGGGAGAACGGGAGTACCTATCCCGTCGTCGACGTCGAGATCTCGTCGGCGAGCCACCCGTTCTACACCGGGCAGGCGCGCGTCCTCGACACGGCCGGCCGGGTGGAGAAGTTCCGCCGCCGGTATGGCAACAACGCCAAGGGCGCCTGAGACCTGAGGTACCTTATGCCCCCCCGCGATCACGGGCCGTCCGACTCTGGAGTCGGGCGGCCCGTTCCCGTGTCACCATCGTCCCAATCACGCAGGTCGGTAATTCCCGTCGTTCCCGGCCGCGTGCTCGACCAGGAACTCCCAGCCCGCAGCTTCCAGCGCCTCCCACTCGGCACCCGTGAGCCGGTAACGCTCCACCGCACCCCTCTCGCTGCTGCCAGCCACCATCGCCCGCCCCGGTACGCGGGCACGCACCCCGCTAGACCCGGCAGATCCCATTCTCAGCGGACGCGGGTCTGTCCGCCAGTGAGATCCGCGGCGTGGCGCCACAACCACGCCGGAGAATGCGCTCATCTGCCCCCGATGAGAGCTCGCCGCCGTCGTCATGCAGAACCGGCGCACCTGCGCATGCTCGGCTTCCGAATAGAGCCATCCTTGACGCCCGCTGACCAAGAAAATCCGTACCAGCCGCAGCGTGGCAGCGACCTCAGCAGTTCACTGGCTTGCAGTTATGTGCGCGGCAGCGGACCCTCAGCCATGCCGTGGCCTGCTGAGTTGCCAGGCGGCGACGCCGGCGGGGCCGGGCTGGTGCCTTGATGCCGGCAGCCTAAATCAGCAACCAGGCCGACCGCCCCCGAAACATCTGCACACTGCGTCACGATCGCTGGCTACGCCGCCGCGCGAGATCCGCCGCTCTGCGCTGCCGTCGGCGCGGTGCCGATCAAGGCACTGGCTAAGCCTATCTGGGTGATCTGCGCACGCCCGCCCAGCTTGGTGCCGCCCGGCTGCCGGCTGCGCGGCCGTCCTGGCGGGCTGCGGACTGCTGCCAGGCGGGTGGGCTGGACCCAGAAGAGGAAGACCAAGGATGGCGTCGGGCGCTTCCGTGCCTGCTATCGCGACATCCGCGGCCAGGTACAGAGCGCCAGGACCTTCGCCAAGGAACGCGAGGCCGACAAGGCCGCGGACGTCACCCGCAGCGTGGCTTACTTCCACAACGCGAATATCACCCAGCCACGCTGGTGATGCCGTTGTGGGCGGCCATCGCCGTCGGCACGGTGGCCATCGCCTGGCTACGGCAGCCGCGCACGCCGCGACGAGCGCCAGCCGCGGATAGGACACTCCGATAGCGAAAGCCTGTGCCCGTGGAACCACCCCCGGCCCCGGTTCGTGACGAGCGACCAATGGAAGAACGCGCCCCGCGGCCCAGGCTCGGT
>DATGVY010000099.1:0-2533 GCA_035299845.1 Streptosporangiaceae bacterium | reverse complement strand
GGTGCGCTCGCAGCTGGCCGTTCCGCTGTCGGCCGGCCCGGGGCACTGCAGCCGCCAGCGGCCCGCGTTGGCGGGCAGCAGTTCGTCGGTCACCTCGATCACGACGTCAGCCGCGCAAGAATAGCGCCGCTGGCGGAGTGCGGCCGGGACGTCGGTGAGCCGGATCCAGAGCCCGTCGGTCAGGTAGGCCCGCGCCCGGCGCCGGTCGGCGAGCATGTCAAGCAGCGGATCGTCGACCGGCCGCTGCCGGGCGACGACCTCGTCGATCAGGTCCCTAGTGAGCAAGTCGGTCCACAGCGCCGCCGTGGCCGTGGCGTCGGAGGCAATCAGCTCGCGGACCGACAGGCTGCCTGCCGGCAGGCCGTCTTCGGCCCAGTCAGACCTCGTCCGGTACAGGGCATAACCGCGCGGACCCGAGTCGTCATCCGCCAGCAGGCACTTCAGTGAGGTCATTCCCTTTCGGGAGAATTCCGGATCAGCGAGCGTGCCCTGCCACCAGCGCTCGTCCCTGGCCATCATGCCGGGCCGGTGCGGGACCGCCGAGTCATAGACCTTGGCCAGCTCGGTGCGCAGTTCGGTGGGCTGCGCGTCCCGCAGCCGCACCGCGCCGCGGTCCAGGCCCGCGCCGCCAGCCACGGCCGGGCTCAGCGCACCCTCGCCGCGGCGGATCGTCAGGCGCAGCTGCTCTGACGCGCAGCCGTAGCCGAACCTTCCGTAGAGGCCCGACTCGGACGCAAACAGCGCTGCGACGGCCTCGCCCCGGCCGACGATGCCGGTGAGCTGGTGGCGCATCATCGCCGACAAGATGCCGCGCCGCCGGTGACTGGGCAGGACGCTGACGAAAGAGACACCCGCCGCGCCCGCGATCCCGCCGGGGACAGTGAGCTGGAAAGAGTACGCGCTTGCCGTCCCGACGATCGCATCGCCGTCAAACGCGGCGAGACTGCGATCGAACTCGAAGATCACGCGCTCCTGGTCGATGGCCTCAGCCGGCCACGCGCTGTCATTGAATGCCCGGGTGGGCACCTCGCTGAAGGCGTCGAACTCATCGGGCGTGATGGGCCGCAGAGGATAACGCTCGGTCATGCTGCTACACCTACCCCATGGGCTGCCCAGCGGGCGAGTCTTTATCGCCGCGCCGATCGCCCGTAGCCAGGCTCAGTCAGGCAAAGTCCGGGGAAACCCGAAACGGGGCAGCACGCTGTTGTCGAAGCGGGTCATGGCGCAGATCCGGTTGCCGGCGAGGGTCAGCACCAGCAGCCCGTTCGCGTGGGCGACTTTGGCCCGCGGGTCCCGGACGTATATCCCGAATGCGGGCTGGCCGTTGGCCCGGGTCGCTACGAGCCGGGAGGTGCGGCCCGGCCGGAAAGCGGTCGCAGTGAGGAACCGGGCCGCCAGCTCGCGGCCCTGGTATTCCAGCGGGACCGGCGGCATGGCCAGCCAGACGTCATCGGTGAGCAGGGCGATCACGCCGTCGACGTCGCCGCTGTCGTAGGCCCGGGTGAGCCGGGCGACGAGTTCCTGCTCGACCGCGGAGTCCGGCGGCGGTGGCGGTTCCTGGTCCGCCGAAGGTGCCAGCCGGTGCTGCAGGGTGGCGCGGGCGCGTTTGAGAGCGCTGGTCACCGACGCCTCGGTGGAGTCGAGGATGTGTGCCGCCTCGCCGGCCCGGAACCCGAGGACGTCGCGCAGGATGAGGACGGCACGCTGCCGCGGCGGCAGCAACTGCAGCGCGGTCACGAAGGCCAGCGAGATGGCTTCTGTGGCCTCATACCGGGTCTCCGGGCCGGGCGCGCTATCGGCGAGCCCTTCGAGGAGGACGTCCGGGTAGGGCTCGAGCCAGACCACCTCGCCGAGCCGGGTGGGCTCCGGCGGGTCAACCTCGGGCGTGCGCCAGCTCATCGGCGGGCGGCGGCTGGCTGATCGCAGCGCGTTCAGGCAGCGGCTGGTGGCGATCCGATATAGCCAGGTCCGGACCGAGGCGCGTCCCTCGAAGCCGCCAAGTCCCCGCCAGGCCGCCAGCAGGGTCTCCTGCAGCGCGTCCTCGGCGTCCTGCGGCGAACCGAGGATCCGGTAGCAGTGCACGTGCAGCGCGCTCCGATAGGGGTCGACGAGCTGGCGAAACGCCTCCTCGTCCCCGCCGCGGGCCCGGGCGATCAGGTCTGCGGCCATCGCGCCATCCTCCCATCACTCTTCCGGCTCCTTCCGACCCTGTCATCCGTACTGACACCGGCCGCGCGCCAAAGTGGGCGCCCGCCGCCGCCCAATTTCCCGGTTCGCGGGTGTCTACACCATCGACAGGTAGTGACCATCGACAGGTAACGCCGGCGCCACGCCGGCCGAGCCGCCGAGCAGAGGAGGAGATCGATGGCAAAGTTCTTGCTCTCGTACCGCGTGCCGAAGGACTACACACCGGGCCGCCCTGAGACTGTGGCCGCCTGGACTGCCTGGTTCGACAGCATGGGCGCCAACCTGGCGGACCAGGGCCTCCCGGTTATCGAGTCCAGCTCGCTCGGGAACTGCGGAGCGGACACTC
>DATGVY010000098.1:0-8665 GCA_035299845.1 Streptosporangiaceae bacterium | reverse complement strand
GGACTTGCCGCCGTCCCCCGCGCCGGGCGGCCTGCGGAACCTGGTCCCGGGCCGCTCACGGACCGATGCGCCTTGATGATCGTCTTGGCGACCTCGGTCACCTTGACGTGGCGTGTCTGGGAGATCTGCCGCATCCGGTCGAAGGCTTCCTGTGCGCTGCAGCCGAGTGCGTGCATCAGGATGCCCTTGGCCTGGTCCACGAGGGTCCTCGCCTCGGCCGATTCCCGCAGCTGCAGCGCCGTTCGCTGGGAGTCACCATAGATCGACGCGTTGCCCATCGTCGTGCCGCCGAACGCGATCAGCAGCTCGGCGAGGGCGACCCGCTCCGGATCCAGCGACCGGGGGCGTGCTCCGAACAGCGACAGCGTCACGGTCATCGGGCCGAACTCGTGGACCAGCGTGACCGAGCACCGGACGCCGCGGCACAGCGCTGCGGCCGCGTACTTAGGCCACCTCTCCTCCGCGAGGCAGTCCGGCGAGGTGATGGTTTCGCCGGTGGCGAGCGCGGCCGTCCATGGCCCGGTCCGGTCGTTCCACGACAGCTCGAAGAGCTCGGCCAGATCCGGGTGGGTAGCCGCCATCTCCACCGGCTCACCGTCGCGCCAGAGCGCCGACGTCGCACCCGCGCACGCGGGCACCTGGCGGGAGGCAAGAACCGCGAGCCGGTGTAGCGACCTGATGTCCGACGCGTCCGCGATGCTCAGCAGTTCGGCGGCCTCGCGGGCAAGTTCCTGGGTGACGTTCTGATCTAGCACGCCACCTCCGTTGCATGGCAGCACGACGATCGCAGCCATTTGTAACATATACCGGGACCCGGAATGCGACATTCCTGTCACAGCTGACTCCCTGCCGTGCGGCCAGGGTATCCGGGCTGGCCACCTGCCAGGGCGGCGCCGGCCGCCACGCCTGGCGGTCACCCGGCGAGATCGCGGACCTGCTCGATCAGCCGGACGCGGTCGGCGTGCGTGGCGGCGAGCGGCGTGACGTTCAACGTCGTCACTCCGGACTCCCGCATTGCCGCCACCCGCTCTGCCACCAGCGACCGCGGCCCGATCAGCGACGTCCCGGTCAGCAAGGAGGCAGGCACGAGTGCGGCGGCCTCGTCCTTGCGGCCGGACAGGTAGGCGTCCTGAATGGCCGCCGCCTCGCTCTCGTAGCCGAACCGCACCGCCAGGTCGTTGTAGAAGTTGCGGCCCTTCGCGCCCATCCCGCCGATGTACAGCGCCAGCATCGGCCTGCCGAGCTCCCGGTAGCCGGTCACGTCCTCGCCGATCGCCAGGCCAGCCTGCGCGATGACGTCGAGCGGGCCAAGCGAGGGATCACGCAGCGCAGCCCCCGCGGCCAGCGGCGCGCTCCACACCGAGGCCGCCTTCTCCGGGAAGTAGAAGATCGGCTCCCAGCCCTCGGCAAGCTCGGCGGCCAGCTCGACGTTCTTCGGTCCCAGCGCGGCCACCACGATCGGAATGCGTTCCCGGACCGGGTAATTGATCAGCTTGAGCGCCTTGCCAAGGCCGGTTCCCTGGTCCGGCGGCAGCGGGATCGTATAGTGGCGCCCGGTGTACTGCAGCCGGTCGCGCCGCCAGACGCTGCGGCAGATCTCGATGATCTCGCGGGTACGGCCGACTGGCGCATCGTAAGGCACGCCGTGCCAGCCCTCGATGACCTGCGGTCCTGACGCACCGATCCCGAGCACGAACCGGCCGTCGGACACATAGTCGAGCCCGGCCGCGGTCATCGCGGTGAGCGTCGGCGTGCGCGTGTACAGCTGGAGAATGCCCGAGCCGATCCGCAATCGCTCGGTTTTCGCCGCGATGAAGCCGAGCTGGCTGACCGCGTCAAAGCTGTACGCCTCGGGGACGAAGACGATATCGAGCCCGGCCTTCTCGTAGTCGGCGAGCTCGGCGACGGTCTCGGCGAATCCGCCTGCGTAGTTCAGCGACATCCCGATTCGCATTTCCCGCCGTACCTTTCGCCGTCCGGCTGCGATGCCTGGACTGAGCCCAGCGTCGTCCAGCGTAAGTGCGCCGCCGCGCCCCCGCCACCTCCGCCCGCTGGTCACCTCCGCGCTGGGCGACCTCCCGAGCGCCCGTCACTTCCGCGCGCTGGTCATTTCCGCGCGCTGGTCACCTCCGCGCACTGGGCCACCTCCCGAGCGCCCGTCACTTCCGCGCGCTGGTCACCTCCGGGCCCCCGCCACCTCCGCGCCCCCGCCAGCTCCGGGCGCGGGCTGACATCCATATCGCGAGGCCGGGGACCGGCGCGGGGCGAGGCCGGGCGTGAGGCCGAGGACCGATGCGGGACCGGGCCGGGGCCCGGGACCAGCGCGGGGCGGGACCGGGCGCGGGCGAGGCCGCGCGCGGGCAGGACCGGCGCGGGGCCGGGGATCGGCGCGGGGCGAGGCCGGGACCGGCGCGGGGCCGGGACCGGCGCGGGCGGGGCGGGGACCGGCGCGGGGCGGGGACCGGCGCTGGGTCTGCGGGCGCGGCTACCCAGCCGGGGAGATCAGCGCGGCGACCGCGCGCAGCGCGAGCTGATACGACAAGACGCCGAACCCAGCCACCGTCCCGTCCGCCACGCCGGCGACGACGGAGTTGTGCCGGAACGACTCGCGCGCGGCCGGGTTGGACAAGTGCACCTCGACCAGGGGCGCGGTGCGCATAGCCAGCGCATCCCTGAGCGCGTACGAATAATGCGTAAAGGCGGCCGGGTTCAGCACGACCGGCGTTCTGGCGTCAGCCGCGGCATGCACCCAGCTGACCAGCTCTGCCTCGTCATCGGTTTGCCTGACCTGCACATCGAGCCCCAGCTCCCGGCCGGCCTGCTGGCAGGCGGCGGCCAGGTCACCGAAGGACGCCGTTCCGTAGACCTCGGGCTCGCGGGAGCCGAGCCGCCCCAGGTTCGGCCCGTTCAGCACCAGTACCTGCCTCATCGACCGCACACCTCCGCGTATGCCTGCTGCAGCAGTTCCTCCGGCGGGTCGTCGAGGATGCCGGGCCGGGCGATCCCGTCGAGTACGACCAGCCGCAGCCGCGCGCCGCGCGCCTTCTTGTCGACCGCCATCGCGTCCCGCAGCCGCGGCCAGGCGCCGGCCCGGTAGCCGGTCGGCAGCCCGACGGCGGCGAGTACCCGGCGGTGCCGGTCCGCCGTCGCCGCGTCCAGCCTGCCGGCGAGCCTGGCCACGGCAGCCGCGTAGGTCATGCCGATGGCCACCGCCTCGCCGTGCCGGAGCCGGTAGCCTTCCGTCCGCTCGATGGCGTGGCCCAGCGTATGACCGTAGTTCAGCGCCTCCCGCGGCCCGGCCTCGCGCAGGTCAGCCGAGACGACGGCCGCCTTCATCCGCACCGCTCGCTCGACCAGCTCGCGCTCGTTCGGGCCTGACGGTCCCGCCGCGGCGGCCGGATCGGCCTCGATCAGGTCGAGTATCACCGGATCGGCGATGAACCCGGCCTTGATCACTTCTGCCAGCCCGCTGCGGTACTCGGCAGCCGGCAGCGTGGCCAGCGCCGTCAGGTCGGCCAGCACGCCGGCCGGCGGGTGGAAGGCGCCGACCAGGTTCTTGCCCGCCGGGATGTTGATGGCCGTCTTGCCGCCGACCGCCGCGTCGGCGATACCGAGCAGCGTTGTCGGCACCAGGACGTGGCGGATGCCGCGCAGCCAGCATGCCGCGGTGAACCCGGCCAGGTCGGTGACCGCCCCGCCGCCCACTCCCACCATTACATCTGAACGGGAGATCCGGTGTGCTGCCAGCCGTGACCACAGCCTCGCAGCTACCTCGATGTCCTTCGCCGCCTCCCCGGCTGGTATCGCCTCGGCATGCACGACGTAGCCAGCGTCCGCCAGCACCTGGCAAGCGGGCCGGGCGATCTCGCCGAGGCTGCTGGCATGGACCACGAACACGGCGCGGGCCTCCTTGCCGACCAGCGACGGCAGCTCACCGAGGACGCCGGTGCCCAGGACCACCTCATAGGGCTGCTCGCCGCCGACGGGAATGCGGGTCACGCTCACTTGCGTGCGCCCGCGCTGTCGAACTGCCGGACGACCTCGGCCGCTACCTCCGCCGGGGACCTGCTGTCCGTGCCGACGGTGATCCAGGCAAGCTCGGCATAGATCGGCAGCCGCTGCTCAAGGAGTGCCTTCAGCTGTGCCCTCGGGTTGCCGAGGAGCAGCGGCCGTGCCTTATCCAGCCCGACCCGCTTGGCCGCCGCGGCGAATCCAGTTTCCAGGTAGACGACCGGCTGGCCGATCAGCAGCTGCCGTGTGCCGGGATCGAGCACCGCGCCGCCGCCGAGGCCGAGCACGCCGGGATGGGCGGCGACGGCGCGAGCCACCGTCTCGCGTTCAAGCGCGCGGAACGCCGCCTCGCCGTCGTCGATGAAGATGTCGCCGACCGGCTTGCCGGCCACCGCGGAGATCTCGCTGTCCGTATCAAGGAAGGTAACCCGGAGCAGCCCGGCGAGCAGCGGGCCCACCGTCGACTTGCCCGCGCCCGGCGGGCCGATCAGTATCGCGGCCGGACCGCTCATGAGATCACCAGTGATTCCAGGTATCCGCGCAGGTTGCGAGCTGCCTCGTCGACGGAATCGCCACCGAATTTCTCGATCGCCGCCGCGGCAAGCACCAGCGCGACCATCGCCTCGGCGACCACGCCAGCCGCCGGAACCGCGGTGACGTCGCTGCGCTGGTTGATCGCCTTGGCCGGCTCCGCCGTGCGCACGTCGACGGTGGCGAGCGCCCTGGGCACCGTGGAGATGGGCTTCATCGCCGCGCGGAGCCTGATCGCCTCACCGGTGCTCATGCCGCCCTCGATCCCGCCCGCCCGGTTGGTGCGCCGGCGGATCCCGTCCGGGCCGCCGTCGATCTCGTCATGGGCCGCGGAGCCGCGGCGGCCCGCGGTGGCGAAGCCGTCGCCGACTTCGACTCCCTTGATCGCGTGGATGCTCATCAGGGCCGCGGCGAGCCGGCCGTCGAGCCGCCTGTCCCAGTGCACGTGGCTGCCCAGTCCCGGCGGCAGCCCGTAGCAGACGACCTCGACGACACCACCGAGCGTGTCGCCGTCCTTGCGGGCGGCGTCGATTTCCGCGCGCATCGCGGCGCTGGCCGCCGGGTCGAGGCAGCGCACCGGGTCGGCGTCAATCCTGCCCGCATCCGCCGGTCCGGGCAGCAGCCCGTCCGGGGCACTGACGCTACCGATGGACACGACGTGACTGATGACCTGGATGCCGAGGACCTGCTGCAGGAAGCGGCGGGCGAGCTCGCCGAGCGCTACCCGCGCCGCGGTCTCCCTTGCGCTGGCCCGCTCCAGTACCGGGCGGGCGTCGTCGTGGCCGTATTTCTGCATGCCCGCCAGGTCGGCGTGGCCGGGCCGGGGCCGCGTCAGCGGGGCGGCGCGGGCAAGCTGCCCGAGCTCGGCCACGTCCACCGGATCGGGCGACATCACCACGTCCCATTTCGGCCATTCGGTATTGGCCACCCGGATCGCGACCGGGCCGCCCAGCGTGCGGCCGTGCCGCACGCCGGCGGTGATCTCGGCCTCATCCTGCTCGAACTTCATCCGGGCGCCACGGCCGTATCCGGCCCGCCGCCTGGCCAGCGCGGCCGCGATATCGGGCGTGGCGATGCGCACTCCGGCGGGCATCCCCTCGCAGATGGCGACGAGTGCCCGGCCGTGCGATTCTCCCGCCGTGAGCCAGCGCAGCATGATGAAGATCCTGCCATGCGGCCGGGTCCGGCTGGCCACGGCCCGCGAAGCGGATGACTGGCCGGCTGGCCCGGGACTACGCAGGGCTATCACGTAATAAATCCGCTGTGACTTAAGCCGAGGTTCCCCCAGGCCTAGAGGGCCCGTCATATTCGCCCAGGTGATAGAGCTTCAGGCGGCGAATCTACATGTCTGCGTGTAGTCATGGTGCACCACGTTTCCCCTGGTGAACACGGATATCAGTGCATCCGGAGGGGAACTGTGACTTAAGCGCGCGGCGGGCTGATCACGATCTGGACTCCCCTGCGCAGCCTGCCGCCGAGCCTGGCCATGACGGCCGCTGCGACGGACCTGGCCAACTCGCTGGCAGATTCCGCGTGGCCTGCCGGGATGGCGAGCTCAACGGTCAGGTCGCTGCCATCACCGCCGGCCGCCAGCAGGGCCGCGCTGACAGCGGGCTGCCCGGCGACGATCGCCGTCACCGCGGCGAGCACGTCGGGATCCTCGTACGGCATCGGGACGGGCTGGCCGCTGGCGAGCGCCGCCAGCCGCGCACCGTCAATCGCGACCGGCACGGGCCCGGCAATATCGAGCACCACGGCGCAGGAGTCAGCGGCGGCGCTTTGCCATACCCGGCCCGCTTCGACCGGCACGGGCCGGGCGCCCGGCCGCCACCTGACCATCGCATCCAGGCTGGTGAATGCGGGGACAGCGGGGCGGCCGTCGTGTCCGACCAGCGTCGGAATGCTCATCTCGGTGGCCTTCTCCGCATCTTCTCGCGCCACGCGGCCGCCGGAGTCCTGCGCCGGGGCGGCTACGACCGGTACCAGCAGGCGTACTCGCGCCAGCGCCGTCAGCGCGGCCTGCTCACTCCCCGTCCCCGCTGCGAACGCCGCAAGCGCGGCCGCTGCCACCGGATCGGCGGATCCGTGATCGGCGCTGAAACGACGATCCCCGCTGCTCAGCCCCGGCACGGGCCCACTGTAGTTCGGTCACCGCCGCGGCGTGCAGCAGGGCGCTGGCCAGTAAGCCGAAGCAGTTGAGGACGTATTTCCCGGTATGAGACTCTCTTGAGACTGCATCGGAGTCTGCCCCAGGGGAGCGCGTGCGCCAGGTCGAGCCAGGATCGAGGCCCATTCAGCCGGGTACGCTGATGCAGAAGGCGATCCCGCCCCGGCTGGTGGAACCTTATCTGACCGGCCGGCGCTCGGTGATCGCCGGATTCGTCTACCGCGTACAGGACAGCTCGTTCGATAACCCCGCCGAGTTCTACGATGCGCTGGATCTCCGCTATGACGGCTCTGACTTCGGGCCGGATCTCACCGAGGTCTACCTGCTTCGCTGGAGCGCCGTGGGCGTCGAGTCCTACCAGATTCCCTACTCACCCGAAAATGGCGGCGACTGGCGCGGCAAGCCCCCGTTCACCGGAACTGGCTTCACGTCCTCACTGGCGCGCCAGGTGGCCGAGTACTACACCGATCCGATCCCGGTGCCGGTGGGTGCCGAGATGTACCGCATCATCCCGGGTGCCGAGGAATTCATCGCCCGGTTCGACGGCCAGGTGTGGCTGCGCCCGTCCGGAGGGATCTGAGTCATGCGCTACCGGCTGATGGCGACCTATCAGGACGTTCCCTACGAGGCGGGGATCGGCCCGTCCGACGGGGATGTCGTTCTTTTCGCAGCGTGCCCGCCCCCCGAGGAACTCGGCTTCGAGCCAGCTACCGGGCATTGGCGCAAGCAGTTGCGCGTGCAGGATGTCCAGGCGCTCTGGGAGTCCAGGCCGATGGGCACGTACCGTGGCCAGCCCTGCCTGGTGCTTGACGATCTCGGTGACCGGCTGCACATCGTTTACCTGGGCCATGACGCTTATCAGGCGCAGCAGCTCGGCTACTGGCAGGTAGACCGGGGCGTGTTCGAGCTGGTCACGCCCCGGGATGAGGTGACCGACGTGACCGAGGAGCGCTCCGACTACGCGGGGCAGCCGGCCGGCCGGGCGGATGACCTCCTTTCCGCGGCCGACTACCACCCGGCGACCACCGACTACCACCCGGCGACCACCGACTACGACCCGGCGACCGCCGACTTCGGCCCGGCCGCCGACTACGGCCCGCCGACCACCGACTTCGGCCCGGCCGCGGACTTCGGCCCGGCCGCGGACTACGGCCCGGCCGCCGACTACGGCCCGGCCGCGGACTACGGGGTCGGCACGCCATCCGGCCTCGCGCCTGCGCCGGTTCCGCCGGACTTCGGAGCACCCCCCCGGCACGGCCAGGTTTCTGCATCGCGGCCACCGGATTTCGGGGCGGCCCCGTCGCCAGGCCGGGGCACCAGCACGCTCCCCGGCCAGTCGATCTTCCCGCCGCCCGGCCAGACAGACGACATGTCGCCGAGCCAGCCGCCATCGGTGCTCCCTCCCGGCTTCACCGTCATCCCGCCGACCAGCGAGCCCCCACTGCCGCTGGAAGCGGCGGCGCTGCGCGCGGCATCCGCTGCGGCCCTGCCGAAGCAGACTCGGCTGGCCGCGCAGGCACATCAGGCGGCCCAGGAGGCTCGGACCCTGCTGGCAGATCGGACCCTCGCGGGCCAGGACCTCTCAGCCATGAAGGGCTCGGTGACCACGCAGACACCCCCCGCACCCCACGCTGCCCTGGTGACGGAGGCACCACCGTCGGCAGCAGTCCCTCCGGCCGTACAGGACTTCCTGACCGCACCGGCCGCGCCGGCGCACCTGGACTTGCCGGTGCCGCCTGCCGCCACGAGCCCGGTCCCGGCGAAGCGCCGCCCGAGATCGGCCCGGTCCCGGCTGGCCACGCAGGGCATCTTCATTGAACTCGCGAGCCTTGCGGCCATCCCGGCCGCCGCCTATGCGGTCGGCGAGGAGGTCGACGGCGCACTCTGCCTGATCGAAACTGCCACCGGATACGAGGTTTTCAGCGCCGCCGGCGGAGCAAGGCACGAAGTGCGCAC